>DATGWU010000233.1:0-8354 GCA_035299345.1 Rhizobium sp. | reverse complement strand
CGAGCAGCGGATCGAGCCAGGTGCGGTCGACCTTGGAGAAATCGCCGAGCACATGGCCGTGCACGCGCTCCTTGTCGCCGGGATGGCCGATGCCGAGCCGGAGCCGGCGGTAGTCCTTGCCGCAATGGGCGTCGAGCGACTTGAGCCCGTTGTGGCCGCCATGGCCGCCGCCGGTCTTCATCCGCGCCCTGCCGGCGGGGAGGTCGAGTTCGTCGTGGATCGCCACGATGTCGGCGGGCTTCAGCTTGTAGAAGCGCATGGCTTCCCCGACGGCCTCGCCGGAAAGGTTCATGAAGGTCTGCGGCTTCATCAGCAGCACTTTCTCGCCGGCGATCTCGCCTTCGGCGATCTCCGCCTTGAACTTCTTGCTCCAGGGCGAAAAGCGGTGGCGGCGATGGATCGCATCCACCGCCATGAAGCCGATATTGTGCCGGTTCTCCGAATACTTGGCGCCCGGATTGCCGAGGCCGGCGATGATGAGCATGGGACGGTCCGCTTCTTTGATGGGTCTGCGATCCACCACCGCGAAATGCCGCGGATGTCAACCCCTGCGGGACATCTGCGTCAGTTGAGGACGCGCATTCCGTACTTGGTGAGGAGCGCCTTCTGCGTGCCGTCGGCAATTAGCTTGTCGAGGCCCGCCTGCATCTTCCGGATGATATCCTCGGGAAAGTCGAGGTTGCAGGCAACGCTGAATTTCTGCTCCGTCAGCACGAAGCGCTTCTCGATCGGGTGACCTTCTTCGCGCAGCTGGAGATAGTAGCGTTCCGAGATCGGCATCATGTCGATGCGGCCGCTCAGGAGCTTCTTCAGCGTGAGGTCGAGATCGGTCGCGAGGTCGATCTTCGGAAAACCGTTCCGCTCCAGCAACTGCTGGGTATAGTCGTTGCGCTGGGTTCCGACGACGTATTCGCGCGCCTCGGCGATGGTGATCGCCTTGATGCCGGCACCTTCTCTCGCCACCATGACGTTGCGGTCGATCGCGAGCGGCTCCACCCACTTGAAACGAGCGTTGCGTTCAGCGATGTGCGCGGTCGTGAACACGCAGTAGAGCGGCTCGCTTTCGGCAAGCGCGATCGCGCGGGCCCACGGCATCATCTCGATCGTGTAGTCGATGCCGGCTTCCTTCATCAGCGCGACGACCTGCTCGTAGCCGAGGCCACGATACTCGTTGCCTTCGCGAAAGTTATACGGCGGATAATCCTCGGTCGTGAAATGGACGGTTTCGGCGGCGGCGGCCGGCGCCGCGCCGAGCAGCAGGAGTAATGCAAGCCTTTTCATGTCATGCCATCCTTGCTCGTTTTTGCCGCGGTTCAGGCGACGGAGGTGACTTTTCGTTTGGTGTCATAGCCTGCGATCAGCTGTTCCACGGGTTGCGGCCGCGCGAAAAGATAGCCCTGTCCGCAGTCGACGCCGAATTCCCGAAGGAGGTCGCGCTGTTCCGTCGTCTCGACGCCTTCTGCGGTCACCGAGCATTCCATCTTGTGGGAAATGGCGGTGATGCCCTCGACGAGCATGCGGCTCTTGTTGCGCAATTCCGCCTCGCCGGAGGCGAGAGAACGGATGAAGGACTGGTCGATCTTGACGATGTCGACGGGGAAGCGGCTGAGATAGCTGAGCGACGAGTAGCCGGTGCCGAAATCGTCGAGTGCGATGCGGCAACCGATGCGGCTGAACTCGTCGAGCACCATGCGGATTTGCGGGTTGTCGTGGAGAAGCGTCGCTTCGGTGATCTCGATGACGAGGCGTTGCGGATCGATGCCGTGGCGTGCGGTGAGCGCCGTCAGCAGCATCGGCAGCGCCGGTTCGAGCTGCAACGGCGAGAAGTTGACCGCGAGATAGGCACGGTCGTCGCCCGACGCCCGCGTCAGCGCGACGAGATTGGCCAGAGCCTTTTCGAACACGCGGTTGCCGATGCGGCCGATTACACCGGTCTCCTCGGCGATCCGGATGATGTCGCAGGGCGGCAGCAGTCCTTTCAGCGGATGGTTGAGGCGCATCAGTGCCTCGTATCCGGTCACGTGTCCGTCGCCGAGGTCCACGATCGGCTGGAAATAGGCCTCGAACCAGTCGTTCGCGAGCGCCTCCTCGATGTCCTGCTCGATCTCCGCCCGCTGGCGGGCGTTGTCCTGGATCAGCGGGTCGTAGAGCAGTGCGCCGTTCTTGCCGTCGCGCTTCTTGCTATACATCGCCATGTCCGACTTCTGCAGCAGCTCCGTCGCGTTGTGCGCATGGCGGGGATAGAGCGCGACACCGATGCTGGCGCTCAGCCGCACCGTCGTTCCGTTGATGAGGAGGGGATCCTCCAGCATACCGCAGAGGCGATGGGCGAGGGTGAGCGCGTCCGTTTCGGCATTGTCGGAGCGAAGCAGGATTGCGAATTCGTCGCCGCCGATGCGTGCGGCGGTGGCCGCCGGCGGCAGCTGTTGCTCCATGAGTTCGACGAGCCGGCGCAGCACCGTGTCGCCGGCCTGGTGGCCGAGATTGTCGTTGATCCACTTGAAGCGGTCGAGATCGACGAAGATGCAGGCGAGTTCGGCGTGGCGTGCATCCGTCTCCCGGATTTCCTCGTCGAGGGCGCTCTCGAAGCCTTGCCGGTTCAAGAGGCCGGTCAGATGGTCGGTCACCGCCTGACGGCGGACCCTTGCTTCCGACCGCTTGAGCTCCGTCACGTCGGTCATCACGCTGAGAGAAAGGCCGGTTTCGCCTTCGCGGGCGGCCTTGCCGCTCTCGACGATCAGCACGTCCATGACGCGGCCGTCCTTGCAGACGAACTTGGTGGTACATTCGACCACCTTGCGGTCGCTCGGCTCCTCACGGTGCACAAGATACTCGTCGCGCACGGGGGCATCGACGAGATCCGCGAAGTTCCTGCCGACGACCTCCTCGCGCGCGTAGCCAGTCGCCAGCAGCCAGTAGTCACTGACGCCGGTGATGCGGTCGTTCTCGTCGATCGAGAACAGCATGGCGGGCGTCAAATTGTAGATGTCCGTTGCTCGCCGGTGCGCGATCTTGAGTTCCCGTTCCTCTTGCTCCAGCTGGGTCTGCATGGCGTTGAAACTCTTGGCGAGCCGGCCCATCTCGTCGTTCGAGTTCCAGTCGACGTGATGGCGCGATCCGAGTCTGCGGGTCGCCTCGATGGCAGCCGTCAGCTTCAGCAGCGGTTTCGCGATCATGATGCGGTTACCGAGGATGGCTGCACCGACCATCGCAAGGATCGCGACGATGAAAATGCCGATGAAGACGCCTTCGGCCTCCCGGAGAGCCGAGAAGATGCCGAGCCGGTGATAATAGATGGTGATGGTGCCGACGGTCTTCGGGCCGTCCAGCGTCTTGTAGATGATCGGACGATAACGAGACTGGATGCCGCCCTTGGGCCAGGGCGGCATCGGCGGCATGGAGACGTTGATGCCGCCGGACACATCGCGGACCCGGACCTTGGTGATCGCCTCGTCGGAGGCGATCGCCGCGGTAATCTGCTCGGCACTCTCGAGATCGAAGTCCCAGAGCGGCTTTGCGAGCGCCTGGGCGTTGGCGTCGAGGAGAATCTCGACGCGGTCGTTGAGCTCCTTCGCCGCGCGTTCCGATGACAGGGCGAGGAAGAGCGCGAGAAGAGGGATGACGAGGATGCAGACCGCGATCGCGATGATCGCGAGGAAACGGCTTTCGACCGACCGTCTCATGGCTTGCCGCAGCCAGGAATTGGTTGATCGGATAACGCTTCTCTCACGATGTCATGCCCCCTTGCACCCTGCACAGCGGATAAGGCTGACATCAAATCATTAAATCTCGCTAAAGCCCGCTCGGGCCCTCCGGGTGCCGCGTCGGCCCCGCATTTCGGGGGGCGCAAACGAAAAATCCCGCCTCCTTTCGGAGACGGGATCGCAGATGTCGGAACTTGCCGGCGCGGGATTACGCTTCGGCAGCTTCCTCGCCTTCGGAGACACCGCCGGCCGGAGCGACGATGGTTGCGATCGTGAAGTCGCGGTCGCCGATGACCGGGGTCACGCCGTTCGGCAGCTTCACATGCGAGATGTGCAGGCTGTCGCCGATCTTGTGACCTGCGAGGTCGACCGTGATGAATTCCGGGATCGCATCGGCCGGGCAGTGCAGCTCGACTTCGTGACGAACGACGTTCAGGACGCCACCGATCTTGATTGCCGACTTGTCTTCGTTGATGAAGTGAACCGGAACCTGGACGGAGACCTGGCTGTTGGCCGAGACGCGCAGAAAGTCGACATGCAGGACGAAGTCGCGAACCGGATCAAGCTGGTAGTCCTTCGGCAGGACCTTGATCTTGTCGTTGCCGACTTCGATCGTGGCAACCGTGGTCATGAAACCGCCGGCATGGATGCGCTTGGTGACTTCGTTCGTGTCGAGCACGATGGAAATGGGGGCCTGCTTGTCACCATAGATGACAGCGGGAATGGAACCGTTGCGGCGAAGTTCACGGGAGGACCCCTTACCTACCCGTTCGCGTGCTACGGCCTTGAGCTCGTAAGAAGAATGGCTCATGGCTTTGTCCTTTCAAGGTTATTTGGAGAGTTCCGGGGCAGGGCGAATGCATCTGCCGCGCGAAACCGAGGTGTCTTGCGACGGCCTCATCCGCGTTGCCTCCAAGGGTGTCTACGCGGACCGGGGCGCTATAGACCAGAAGGCCGTGAAAGGCAAGCGCAGGCCAGCAATTGCAGGGCTTTTCGCGCGGGTGAGGGCACATTCACCCGAAATTCGCCTTGCCGGGCGGCAAGAAGCGGCCCGGGCGCGCCCGTATGTGTCTCAAAACTGCGACAGATGCGACCGCGATCTTCGCTCCGGCCTTGTATAAGCGGATGGTGATTGAAAGATAAGCCGTGCGCAGGCATGATGACATATGCTTTGGGAGGAGCAGATGCCTCGGCAACCCAACCACTCGGACCTGGTCTATCACTCCGCGTCGCAGAGCTCGGCCGCCGCCAGCTCGCCGATCGTGGCCTCGTGGCGTCGCTGCCTCGACCTCCATCAGCTCCAGCCGGAGGAATGCCGCAAGCCGGAACGTGTCGAGGAGGCGGTCTTCCGCTCCGCGCAGGAGCGGGCAGGTCATCTCGTCTCCGCCTGCAGCGAGGAGGTCGACCGGCTCTATCAGACCGTCGGCCGGTCGGGCTGCTGCATCCTTCTTTCCGACCGCGACGGCGTCGTGCTCGACCGCCGCGGTGCGGCGGGCGACGATGCGGATTTCCGCGAGCTTGGGCTCTGGCCGCAGGCCATCTGGAGTGAAGCGAGTGTCGGAACCAACGGCATCGGCACGGCTCTCGCCGACCAGCGGGCGGTGATGATCCACCGCGACCAGCACTTCCTGAGCGCGAACACCGGCCTGAGCTGCGTGACCGCGCCGATCCGCGACCATCTCGGACGCATGGCCGCCGCACTCGACATCTCGACCTGCCGGAACGACGTCACCGACATGACGCTGGCGATCCTGTCACAGGCTGTGCGCGATGCGGCCGTCCGCGTCGAGGCGACGCTTTTCAGGCTTGCCTTTCCGGGCGCGCGTATCGTCATGGTGCCGACGGCGAGCGCCGGTTCGGTCGCGCTTCTCGCGGTCGACGGCGACGATCTCGTGCTCGGGGCGACCCGGGCCGCGCGCCTGGCGCTGAAGCTCGATGACCAGCGGATCGCGCAAGGGCTGCCCGCCTCCGACGCGCTCTGCGAAGGCAGGGGCGAGGGTGTTGCCGATCTCGACGAGGCGGAACGCGCCGCACTTCGCCGGGCACTCTCGCGCACCAATGGCAACGTCTCGCAGGCTGCCCAGGTGCTCGGCATCAGCCGTGCGACCCTGCACCGGAAGATGAAGCGTTTCGCGCTTCAATGATGCCGCCGCAAGTGTCGCAGAACTGAAACAGTGTGCGCTGCGGTATACCGTCCTCCCCCTATCCGTGAAGGGCTTTGCCGGCAATCATTCTCCCATCGGTCCTGAGGAGGGACCTCGACCCAGGGAGGATGACTTTCATGAATATCCAAGTCCAGACCATTGCCCAGAGCCCGTTCAAGCTGCGCTACGGCAATTTCATCGGCGGCGAATGGCGCGATCCGGTCAACGGCCGTTACTTCGACAACATCACGCCGGTGACCGGCGGCAAGCTCTGCGAGGTCGCCCGCTCCGACGAGCACGACATCAATCTCGCCCTCGACGCCGCGCACGCCGCCAAGGACAAGTGGGGCCGCACCTCGACCACCGAGCGCGCCAACATCCTGAACAAGATCGCCGACCGCATGGAAGCCAATCTCGAGCTTCTGGCGCGCGCCGAAACGTGGGACAACGGCAAGCCGCTGCGCGAGACGATGGTCGCCGACATTCCGCTCGCCATCGACCACTTCCGCTATTTCGCGGCCTGCGTCCGCGCCCAGGAAGGTTCGATCGGCGAAGTCGACCACGACACCATCGCCTACCATTTCCATGAGCCGCTCGGTGTCGTCGGCCAGATCATTCCGTGGAACTTCCCGCTGCTGATGGCGGCATGGAAGGTCGCCCCGGCGCTCGCCGCCGGCAACTGCGTCGTGCTGAAGCCGGCCGAACAGACCCCGGCCTCGATCCTCGTGCTGATGGACCTCGTCGGCGATCTCCTGCCGCCGGGTGTACTCAATGTCGTCAACGGTTTCGGCCTCGAAGCCGGCAAGCCGCTCGCAACCAGCCCGCGGATCGCCAAGATCGCCTTCACCGGCGAGACCTCGACCGGCCGGCTGATCATGCAGTATGCCTCGCAGAACCTGATCCCCGTCACGCTGGAGCTCGGCGGCAAGTCGCCGAACATCTTCTTCGAGGATGTCATGCGCGAGGACGACGACTACCTCGACAAGGCGCTCGAAGGCTTTGCGATGTTCGCGCTCAACCAGGGCGAGGTCTGCACCTGCCCGAGCCGCGCGCTGGTGCATGAGAAGATCTACGACCGCTTCATGGAGAAGGCGATCAAGCGCGTCGAAGCCGTCGTCCAGGGCGACCCGCTCGCCATGTCGACCATGATCGGTGCCCAGGCCTCTTCCGAGCAGCTCGAAAAGATCATGTCCTATATCGACATCGGCAAGCAGGAAGGTGCGGAAGTGCTGACCGGCGGCTACCGCAACCAGCTGCCCGGCGAGCTCTCCGGCGGCTACTACGTCAAGCCGACGGTCTTCAAGGGCAACAACAAGATGCGCGTCTTCCAGGAGGAAATCTTCGGGCCGGTCGTTTCGGTCACGACCTTCAAGGACGAGGCAGAAGCGCTCGAAATCGCAAACGACTCGCTCTACGGCCTCGGCGCCGGCGTGTGGAGCCGCGATGCGAACACCTGCTACCACTTCGGCCGCAACATCCAGGCCGGTCGCGTGTGGACCAACTGCTACCACGCCTATCCGGCCCATGCCGCCTTCGGCGGCTACAAGCAGTCGGGTATTGGCCGCGAGACCCACAAGATGATGCTCGACCATTACCAGCAGACCAAGAACATGCTGGTCAGCTACAGCCCGAAGGCGCTCGGCTTCTTCTGAGGAACCTTCACCTCCCCCTCGAAAAGGGGGAGGTCGCACAAAGGCTGCGGGTGAGATTGATCGTGCACCTCCACAAAGGGTCACCCCCACTCCGGCACCTGCGTGCCGACCCTCCCCCTCAAGGGGAGGGTTTCGCGCGTCTGCAACGTCTTTCGGAGAAGCTGTCATGACCGAGAATTCCGTCGAAGAACCGCGCGTGATCGCCACCGAAGCGGCACTCGATTTCCTCGCCGAGATCCGGCGAGACCACCCCGACATCCTTTTCCACCAGTCCGGCGGGTGCTGCGACGGCTCCTCGCCGATGTGCTATCCGGCAAGCGAATACCGGGTCGGCGAGACGGACGTGAAGCTCGGCGAGATCGGCGGCGTGCCGTTCTACATCAGCGGTAGCCAGTACGAGGTATGGAAACACACCCAGCTCATCATCGACGTGGTGCCGGGCAGGGGCGGGATGTTTTCGCTCGACAACGGCCGGGAGCGGCGGTTCCTCACGCGCTCGCGGCTGTTCGGTTCCGGCGAGGCCGCGTGCGCCATTCCTGCCGTGTCCCGACCCTGAACATGAAAAGGCCCGCGGGCGCCGGGCGCCGCGGGCGTATGTTGTCGTCGCTGTTGCCGTTTCAGGCGGCCTGACGTCTCGCCGTCGCGGCGGTTCGGTCGGTCGCGAAACGGTTCACCTGGCCGGTGAGGCCATCCGCCTCGTGCGCGAGGGCGAAGGCGCTCGCCGTCGTTTCCTCGACCATGGCGGCGTTCTGCTGCGTCACCTGGTCGAGCGCATTGACCGACGAGTTGATCTCGGCGAGCCGCATCGACTGCTCGCGGGAGGCCGAGGCGATCGCGCCGATCTGGTCGTTGAT
>DATGWU010000232.1:0-3966 GCA_035299345.1 Rhizobium sp. | reverse complement strand
GCTTCTGCCCGGCCGCCGCCGGCCATAGAAGTGCGCCATTCATCCGAAACGATCAAGGAGGCCATCATGGCGACGCTGCTGCAAATCGATTTTCCCTTCGAAGGCCCGTGGGGCGAGGCGATGACGCAGGCCCTTTCCGGGCTTGCCGCCGACATCGCCGCCGAGGAAGGCTTCCTCTGGAAGATCTGGACCGAGAACCCCGCCGAGCGCCGCGCGGGCGGCATCTATCTATTCGCCGACGCCAAAAACGCGGCCCGCTACGCGGAGAAGCACAGCGCGCGGCTGAAGGGTTTTGGCATCGCCGAAATCGCCTGCCGGTCTTTCGCGGTCAATCCGACGCTCTCGGCCATCACCCGCGCCACGCTCTGAGGACATTCCGTCATGTTCACCACCCTTGCCGAGGTCAGGATCGGCGATCTCGCCCGTTTCCTCTCCGTCTTCGCCACCGCCGGCGCCACCATGCGCCGCAAGCACGGCAGCACCGGTGCCCGCGTCTTCGCCGCAGGCGAGGGCCGCGTCTTCGTGCTCATTGACTGGCCGAGCGAGGAAGCCTTCCTCGCCTTTCGCGCCGATCCCGAGGTGCCGGCGACCATGGCCTCCGGCGGAGCGCTCGCACCGCCGAACTTCACCGTCGTCGAACGCGTCGCAAGCTTCCCGGCCTGAGCGGGTAAGGTTCCGGCGCCGGCCATGCGGATCGCCCCCAACCCTCCGGCATGGCCGCTGCCGCGCGCCCGGTGCATTCCTGTGCCGGGCGCCGTCGCTTCCGATGCGCGACCTTCCGCCGCGTCGTGCCGCGATGTCGCTCCTTGCCGGCGGGAGCGGATGGTGGAACAATCACCATCGACTGGACGTTTCGCAATCCCTTGAAGACAAAGAGGAGCGACCATGGCCGACAATCCTATCCAGGAACAGATGCGTGAACTTCAGGCGCAGGTCCGCGATCTGCGCGAGATGCTCGGGATCCAGGGCGAGCGCGCCGCAGGACAGCTGCGCGGCCGCGCGACGGCGGCCCTCGAAGGGGCGAGCCGAACGGCTGGCGATGCGGCGCAATATGCCCGCAACGAAGCGGCGAGCGTCGCCGGCGTGGTGCGCGAGCATCCGGCGGCCACCTCGACGGCGCTCCTGATGGCCGGCCTCATCGGCGGGCTGGTGGGCTATTTCGTCGCCACCTCGTCTGAGGCGCACCAGCGCGCGCACTATCGCTGGTACTGAAGAGACCGCCGGGGAGACCAGAGGGCAGGGCGATCTTTCGCCCGCCCGTCTTCGTGTGCCCGCCCCTTGCCCCTGCCTCTTGTCATCGCGCCGTCACATCCGCATCCTAAGAGCGCCCGTCCGCCAAAACCGATCACAGGCGCCTCGTGACCTCTTCTGCTCCCCGTCTTCGCTTCGGCATCATCGCCGACCCGCAATATGCCGCCGCCGAGCCCGACCTCCGGCTCGACCGCTATTTCACCAAAAGCCTGGACAAGCTCGCCGAGGCGGTCCGCCGGTTCAACGCCGAGGAGCTCGACTTCGTGCTGACGCTGGGTGACGTGATCGATCGCGGTTTCGAGAATTTTGACGCCGTGCTTTCCGTCTATGCGGGGCTCCGCCACGAATGCCTGTTCCTGCCCGGCAACCATGATTTCATTGTCGCGGCGGAGCGGCTCGGCGAGGTACATGGAAGGCTCGGCATGGCCGCGCCCTATTACGACCTCGTGCGCAACGGCTGCCGTATCGTCGTCATCGAGGGGAGCGACATCTCGCTCTTCGCGCCGCCGCCCGGCGATCCCCGCCGCGCCGCCGCCGAAGAGATGCTCGGCGCACTGCGGCGGGCGGGAGCCGCAAATGCCCAGACCTGGAACGGTGGCGTCGGAGAAGCCCAACTCGCCTGGCTTTCCGAGCGGCTGGCGCTCGCGGAAGAGGCCGGCGAGACGGTGATCGTCATGGGCCACTATCCGCTCTTCCCGCACAACGAGCACAATCTCTGGAACGCCGAGGCGGTGGCGGGCCTGCTCGTCCGCTCGCCGGCGGTCGCCGCCTATTTCTGCGGCCACAATCACGCCGGCAATTACGGCGAACTCGGCGGCACCCATTTCGTCAATTTCCGCGGCATGGTCGATACCGAGCGGGAGAACGCGTTCGCCCTCGTCGAGGTCTTCGACGACCGCATCGACATCACCGGCTTCGGCCGCGAACCGAGCCGGAGCCTCAGGCTCCCCGTGACCGCGCGGCGCGCCTGGCCCTAACCGTTGACTGCCGCATCCTCGGCCCGCCAACCGTCGACCCAGAGCGCCCGCAGCCGGTCGCCTTCGCCCTTGAAGAAGCCGTCCGCCTCGGCGCAATGCTCGATCCGGTCGGCGCGGAAGTTGCGCAGCGCCTGCCGCAGCTCGCACCACGCGACGATCGTTGCCGTCTGCGAATAGTAGATGAGCGCGATCGGCCGGATGATGCGCTCGCTCGCCCGACCGAACTCGTCGCGATAGTCGATCTCGAGCTTGCGCTCGTCGCGGATCGCCCGGCGCAGGAGCGCCAGGTCGACGCCGGCAGGCGAGGGGGCGGGTGCACCCCAGGCGTAGAGCGCTTTCGTTTCCAGCGTGCGGCGGAGCGGCGGCGGCACCGCACCGGCGATCTTCTGGTTGACCCGCTTCGCCGCCTGCTTCAGCCCCTCGTCGCCGGTGCGTTCGAGCAGCGCGAGCGCCAGCACGACCGCTTCGGTCTCCTCGATAGTGAACATCAGCGGCGGCAGGTCGAAGCCCGGCCTGAGGATATAGCCGAGCCCGCGCTCGCCCTCGATCGGCACCCGCATCGCCTGAAGGGCGGCGATGTCGCGGTAGATCGATCGCTCCGCTACTTCGAGCGCCTCGGCGATCGTCCGTGCCGTCACCGCCTTCCGCGCCGTGCGCAGGATCTGGACGATCTCGAAGAGCCGCGAGGCCTTGCGCATTTTTCGATCCTCCCCGAGAGGGTCTCCTGACAGGATGCTGTCAGTTGCTCCTCGCTAGATTGCCGGTCAACAGGCTGACTTTCCGTCCGAAACGACGATGCAGCCGATCGCCTCTCGCAAGGATACTGACATGACTTACACGGAAAATCTCTGGCTTTTCTTCCTCCTGATCCTCGGCATCATCATCGTGCCGGGCATGGACATGATCTATGTGCTCGCCACTTCGCTTTCGGGTGGCCGCCGGCAGGGGCTGACGGCGACCGGCGGCATGATGACCGGCGGAGCGGTGCACACGCTCTACGGCACGCTCGGCACGGGTTTCCTCGTCGCCTTCGCGCCGCGTTTCTTCCTGCCGCTGCTCGTGCTCGGAGCGGCCTATATGATCTGGGTCGGGATTTCGCTCGTCCGCAGTTCGATCACCGTCTCCTCGGTCGAGGGGACAGGGCGACGGAGCGGCTGGACGACCTTCCGGCAGGCTGTGACGACCTGCCTCCTGAACCCGAAGGCCTACGTCTTCGTGCTCGCCGTCTATCCGCAATTCCTGAAACCCGTCTACGGGCCGATCTGGTTGCAGGGTCTCGTCTTCGGCGTGATGACACTTCTGATCCAGGGCCTCGTCTACGGCGCGGTGGCGATTGCCGGCGACCGCGCCCGCAGCCTCTTGACGGAAAACCCGGCGATCACCGTCTGGATCGGCCGCGGTGCCGGCGCACTCCTCATCACTGCCGCCGCCGTCACTCTCTGGGAGAGCCTCCGGTGAGGCGGATAGCCGGTTGGGTCGTTGGAGCGTCTGTCAAAGCTTCAGTTTGCGGATGCTGCGGGCCGGTACGACTGCGAGGATCAGAACGCCGCTGTCACTGATCTCATACAGGATGACATGGCTTTGATGCACGTGGCGACGCACCCCCGGACCGATCGACTCCACAAGTCGACCCATCTGAGGGTTTTCCGCGAGCAGTTGAAAGCAGTGTTCGAGTTCGACCTTGTAACGTCGAGCCTGCCCGAGGCCGAACCATTCCAAACCGTCCAGGAATAGAGAC
>DATGWU010000231.1:0-21273 GCA_035299345.1 Rhizobium sp. | reverse complement strand
CCTTCTGCTCCCGCAACCGCTGCAGCCGCCGCTGCGCCGAGGAGGGCGAAAGGCCGGTGCGCGCGGCGATGTCCTCGATCGTCGCGCGGGCATCCTCCTGCAGGATAGCCAGGATCTCCCGGTCGACGGGGGTGACGTGTTCGGGTGATCCATTCGAGGTTGCGCGTCTTCTGGGTGAACTATCCATCTGGCTGGCCCTGTTTGACGAATTTTCCCGATCCGGACAGCTATGCTGCCCACATGACTGATTTGCAACATCTCCCCGCCGTCGACGGCATTCTGTCCGCCTACGACGCGATCGATCCGCTCTTTCTCGACACGCCACTCATTCGGCATGCCGCAGCCGACGCCGAACTCGGATTTGCCCTTCACGCCAAGGTGGAGACGCTGAACCCGATCCGCGCCTTCAAAGGGCGCGGAACCGATTGGCTTCTCCAGACGATGCCGTTCACCGACGTGCCGCTGGTGACGGCCTCTGCCGGAAACTTCGGCCAGGGGGTTGCGTATGCGGCTGCCAAGCGGGGACGCAAGGCGATCATTTTCGCGGCGACGAACGCCAACCCGCTGAAGGTCGCCGCCATGCGCGAGCTCGAAGCCGAGGTGCGCCTCCATGGCGAGGATTTCGATGCAGCGAAGGCCGAGGCGCGCCGTTTCTCTGCCGAAAAGGGCTGTGCCTTCGTCGAGGACGGGGCCGAGGCGGCGATTGCCGAGGGCGCGGGAACCATCGCGCTTGAGATCACGCGGCAGGCGGTCCAACGTGGCATTCAGCTCGACGCCATCCTCGTGCCTCTCGGCAATGGAGCTCTTCTGACGGGCGTTGGTACATGGATCAAGGCGAGGATGCCCTCCTGTCGCGTGATCGGCGTGGTCGCTGCGGATGCCCCGGCGATGCTCCTTTCCTGGGAGCGCGGCGCGTATGTTGCGACCCCGTCCGCGCCAACGATCGCCGACGGTATCGCCGTTCGTGAACCGGTCCCATACGCGCTCGAATCGATGAAGACGACGGTCGACGATGTGTGGACCGTCAGCGAAGAGATGATCCGGTCGGCGATGCGCTTTTGCCGGCAGCATTACGGCCTCGTCGTGGAGCCTGCCGGCGCGGCGGGCGTTTCCGCCGCACTGGAACACCGGGAGAAGCTCCGGGGAGGTTCCGTGGCGACGATCCTCTGTGGCGGCAACGTGGTGCGGTAGCCGTGTGCGACCGCTATCACCTGGTGCCGACGAGCATGCGGTAGCGGAACTGGTCGATGACGACGGCGAGGATCAGCAGCGAACCCAAGAGCACCATCTGCATATAGGAGCCGATCTGCATCAGGTTCATGCCGTTCTGGACGAGCACGATGAAGAAGGCACCGAGCACGACGCTTTCGACCCGGCCGATACCACCCCGCAGCGAGACGCCGGCGATGACGCAGGCCGCAATCGATTCGAGCGCGATCGTGCCTCCGAGATTGGTTTCGCCGCTTTCGACGCGGGCGGTCAGAAGGACGCCGGCGACCGATGCCAGGAGCGCGCAGAGGATATAGGCGAGAAAGAGCGTCCGCGTCGTGTTGATGCCGGAGAGATTGGCCGCCTTGATGTTGCCGCCGATCGCGTAGATGCGGGCGCCGCTGCGCGTCCGGTTCATCAGGATCCACATGGCGGTGATGGCGACGACTGCGATCAGGACCGGCACGGGAATGCCGAGCACGCGGCCGAAGCCGAAGAAGTCACCGAATTCGAAGGGCAGATTGCCGATCGGCACGCCGCCAGTCAGGAAGAGCGCGATGCCGGCACCGACCGATTGTACCCCGAGCGTCATGATGAAGGGCGAGACGCCGAACTGCGCGATGCCGATTCCGTTCAATATGCCGAGTGCCAGAGCCGCAAGGAAGCCCGCCGACACGCCGAGAGCGATGACCAGCCAGACCATGTCGGGAAACAGGGCTGCAAAATAGACCATGACGGAGGCCGAAACGACCGATGTGAGCGCGATCGAGGTGCCGACCGCGAGGTCGAACCCGCCTGTCACCAGAACCAGCATCTGGCCGAGCGAGACGAGGACGAGATAGACCGACTGGCGCGCGACGTTCGTCAGGTTGTCGACCGTCAGGAACTGCCGGGAGGCGAGCGAAAAGAGGATCAGCGCCGCGATCAGGAAGAAGGGCAGGGCGCCGAGCCTGACGAAGACGGCTTTCAGCGCGGTCGTCGCGGAGAGGGTCTGCTTGGCATCCGGAAGGGAGGCGGTTTCGAGCTTCGTGGTCATGCCGTTTTTCTTTCCTGATCGAAGAAGGCGCCGAGAACCGCCTGTTCCTGGATGGCCTCGCCTTCCAGCTCGGCCGAGATGCGGCCGTTGCGGAAAACGATCAGCCGATGGGCGAGGTGCATGGCCTCCGGCAGGTCGGAGGAAATCACCACGACCGCCTTGCCGGCCTCGGCTATGGATTTGATGATGCGGTAGAGGGCGGCGCGGGTGCCCATGTCGACACCGACGGTCGGTTCGTCGAAGATGTAGACGTCGTAGTCCTTGCCGAAGCTCTTGCCGAAGAGGATCTTCTGCTGGTTGCCGCCGGAGAGCTTGGAGGTGCCGCGTTCGAGGAAGGCTTCGCTGAGATCGACCTTCTGCCCGATTTCGCTCGATTGCCTGCGCAGTGCGGCGGGCGAGACGAGGCCGAACGCATTGCGCGTGTCGCGCCGGTCGAGAATGGAAAGCGCGATGTTGGCGCGCGCACTCGCCCCGAGTAGCAAACCTTCTTCCTTCCGATCGGAGGGGAGGAAGAAGACCCCGCCTCGCATCATTTCGGGCGTCGTCGCTCCCGTCCTGTCGCGTCCCGCAAGCGTGACCGTACCGCCCGTGGTCGGCAGAAGGCCCATGACGGCGCGGAAGGTGCGCGACTTGCCGGAGCCGACGAGGCCGGCGACGCCGAGCACCTCGCCGCGGCGGATGTCGATGTCGACGCCATCAACGCCCCAGGCTCTCAGTCCCCGAATGGTCAGGACCGGTTCCGGTTGTGGGCTGCGCGCGATGTGTGGGTAGATCTCATCGATCTTGCGGCCCGTCATCATTTCGACGAGCGCCTTTTCCGACAGGTTCTGGGCGCCGATCGTGCCGATGAGGCGCCCGTCGCGCAGCACGGTAATGCGGTCGGCGATCGCCTTGAATTCCTGGATGCGGTGGGAGATGTAGACGATGCCGACGCCGCGCGCCTTGGCCCGGTCGATGAATTCGAAGAGCTTCTGCGTCTCTCGTTCGGTCAGCGATGCGGTCGGCTCGTCGAGGATGAGGATTCGGGCCTGCTGATGCAGAGCCTTGGCGATTTCGACCATCTGCTGTTCGGCACGCGAGAGCGAGATGACCGACCTGCGGACGTCGATCGGAAAGCCGAGGCCGGTAAAGAGGACATGTGCCTCTGCATACATGCGACGGCGCTGGATGAGGCCCATCTTCCGTGGCTCCTGGCCGAGAAAGATGTTTTCGGCGACCGTCATCGTCGGTACCAGCGAAAATTCCTGAAACACCGCGCCGATGCCGGCTGCACGTGCGTCGTTGACCGTGTGGAAGTGCTTCTCTTCTCCGTCGATCCGGACCACGCCTTCGGTCGGAGAGGTGACCCCGGCGAGAATGGAGATCAGGGTGGATTTGCCTGCGCCGTTCTCGCCGAAGAGAACGTGCACTTCGCCGGCGTTCAGCGTGAAGTCGACGCCGTCGAGTGCCCGTACGCCGGGATAGGATTTGGCAATGCCGGTCATTTCCACCAGCGGTGGCCGCGAAGTCATGTTCGTACCAGTCCAATCATTGCTGCGAAAAGAGGTTCCGGCGCCCGTGAGACGCCGGAACCTGTGCGATCAATTGACCGAGAAGACCGGCTTGTAGCCGTCCGGGGGCAGAATGTTGGTTTGCGGCACGGTCTTTACGTTGGACGGATCGACCACGAAGATCTTCGGACCGACATGCTTCACCAGCTCCTTGCCTTCCAGCGCCCGGACTGCCTGGTCGATGGCGATGCGGCCCTGGACGACCATGGAGTCGGCCGGAGCGGCGAGAATGAAGCCCCGCTTGATGCCTTCGTAGACACCGGGCGTCATGTAGAAGGCGAGAAGGTCGACCTTGCCCTTCAGGCCGCGCTCGCGGATGAGCCCCTGGGCGGCTTCCGCCGTCACCGCGGTGCCTGCTATATAGCGGATGTCCGGCTCGGCCTGCAGCACGTCCTCGACCAGCTTCAGCTGGGCTTCCTTGCCGGTGTCGCCGTATTTCGGCTCCAGCGCCTTGACGGCCGAACCCTTAGTCGCTTCGAGGAAGCCCTTGTTGGCAGCCTCGACCCAGCCGGCACCGGCCGGGCCCGGGAACCAGCCGACCTTCACTTCCCCGGAGCCGGCGGGATGCTTCTTGGCGAGGTAGGAGCCGGTCTCAAAGCCCATGGTGTAGAAGGAGACGAGCGACTTGGCGGTAACGTCGGGGGAGGAAATGCCGTTGATGACGTCGATCACCGGAATGTTCTTCTTCTTGATCTCGCTGACGAGGTTGTTGAGGCCGTCAAAGGAGATTGCGCCGATGACCACCGCCTGGGCTCCGCCGGCGACACAATCCTCGATCTGGCTGATCTGCTTGGAGAGTTCGGTATAGCCGCCCGCCTCGACGAGGTTCATCTTGACGCCGAGATCCGTCGCCTCTTCGGCGACACCGTAGTCGACGCCGAGCCAGTAGGCATCCTTCATGTGCGGGAATGAGACGCAGATGTTCCAGGGCTTCTCCGCCTTCTCGAGCGGCGAGTAGGACATGTCGACGGCCTTGCCGTCGGCCGAGAATGCTGGTTCGACGGCCTGGGCCGGATACGGATACCAGGCTTCCGCCAGCGCCGGTGTCGCCAGCGTCAGGGCGAATGCGGAACTCGCCAGTGTGAGTGCAATTCTGTTTTTCATGGTTGTTCCCCTTTTTTTGGAGTTGGTTGCTGCGGGTCAGAAGAGATTGCGGATCTGGTCGATCAGGGCGGCGCGGTCCTTTCGCGCGGAAAGCGCGGTTTCCATGTCGACCTTCACGAAGCGGGTCGGTGTATGCGGCTGGAGCTGGCCGATCAGGTCCATGTCGGCGGAGATGACGGTTCCGAGCATGAAGTAGCCGCCGCCGGAGACCGCATCGCGGTGCAGGATGATCGGCTCGGTGCCGCCCGGAATCTGGATCGAGCCGTAGGGATAGCAGCTGTCGACGATGTTCGACGGATCGGAGCCGGCGCCGAAGGGCGGCGTGCGCGGAACGAAGTCGAGCTTGCGCCCGCCACGGAAACGATAGCCCATGCGGTCGGCCTCGGGCGCGACCTTCCAGGTATCCTCAAAGAAGTTCTTCCCCGACTCCTCGGTGATGCGGTGCCAGTAGAGGCCGGGCAGCACCCGCAATTCGGCCGGCATTCCGGGGCGACGGCGGAGCGCTTCCGGGATCGACTTGCCCTCGATGGCCGCGCCTGCGGTACCGACCGGCAGTTCGTCGCCGACGGCGATCTGCCGGCCCTTGAAACCGCCGAGCGCGCCGATTGCATAGGTCGAGCGGGAGCCTAGAGCGAGCGGCACGTCGATGCCGCCGGAGACGGCAATATAGATGCGGGCGCCGGTCTTCAGGAAGTCGAAGGAGAGCACCTGTCCTGCCTTGACCTTGAAGGCGGTCCAGCCCGGCTTCTCTTCGCCGTCGACCCGGATCGGCATCTCGGCCCCGGTCACGGCGACCATTGTGTCTTCGGTGAATTCGAGCTTCGGGCCGACGAAGACGGCTTCGAGCCCGGCCGCCCCTTCCTCGTTGCCGACGAGGAGGTTCGCAGCTTTCAATGCAAGGCGGTCCATGGCGCCGCCGAGCGGAATGCCGAGATGGAAATAGCCGGGACGGCCGAGGTCCTGGACGGTGGTCGCGAGACCCTGATGTTGAACCTTAATGGCCATGGAGAACGCCCTCCAGCTTCGCGTTGTAGCCGTCGATGTCTTTCTGGAATTCCCTGAGGTCGAACTTCACCTCGCGGATCGGCGGGGCGAAGCGGCCCTTGTCGACGTCTTCGACCGCCTGGTCGTAACCGTCGCGGTCGACCGGCTTGAACTTGACGATGTCGCCGGGACGGAAGAAGACCATGAAGTCTTTGAGGTACGAGGTCGTCTGCGTCGGGTCGTAGATCGGCATCGGGGTGATGCCGAACATCTGGTAGCCGCCGGCGCCACGGACCGAATAGATGCAGCCGAAACAACCGCCATGGCCGACGGTGAGCTTCGGCGTATCGGTGCGGGGTCGCAGGTATTTCGGCACCTCGATCTGCCTTTGGCGCTCGACCATCTGGTACATGAAGGGCAGGCCGGAAACGAAGCCGACCATTGAGACGAACCAGGGCGAACCGGAGTGGGCTGCGATGAAATCGTCGACCGAGCCGTAGTCGTTGATCCGGGCGGCATATTCGAGGTCGGTGCTTTGCGGATCCTGATGACGCTCGCGGAAACGCATCAGCGTTTCGTGCGTCCACGGATCGTTGTAGAAGACCGGGATCTCGATGATGCGGGTAGTGATCACCGGCTCCGACTTCGCGGCCGCCACCTCGATCGCCTGGACTTCCTTCAGCATGTCGTTCGGGTGGATGATGTCGGGGTCGAACTTGATCTGGAAGGAGGCGTTTGCCGGGCAGATTTCGGTGACGCCTTTGATCTTCGCCTGTTTGATGCCCGTCGTCATCGACAGGGAGTTGAAGAATGCCTCGAGCGACATTTCCTCGGAGCATTCGACAAAGAGGTGTTCGTCACCTCCGAACGTATAGCGCATGGGCATCAGGCAACCTCCTTGGATGCAACAAAGGCCTTGAACTCTGTCTCCAGCCACGGTTCGAGGAAGCGGGTGTGGACGTCACCGGCGGCCACCGACGGATCGGAGGCCAGCGCCTTGTGGAGAGGAATGGTCGTTGCGAGCCCGCGGATCTCGAAATTGTCGAGGGCCTCGCCGAGCCGGTCGAGGCAGTGGTCGCGGCTTTCACCCCAGACGATCAGCTTGCCGAGGAGGGAATCGTAAAAGGGCGGCACCTGGTAGCCGTCATAGAGCATGGTGTCGAAACGGACGCCGTCGCCTTCCGGGACACCGAGCGACTCGACCAGGCCGGGGCCGGGCAGAAAGCCGCGCGTGGGGTCCTCGGCGTTGATCCGGCACTCGATTGCGTGACCGCGGATCGCGACATCCTCCTGGCGGATAGAAAGCTCGGCGCCCCCGGCGATCCGGATCATTTCCTGGACCAGGTCGATGCCGGTGATCATCTCGGTGACCGGATGTTCGACCTGAATGCGGGTGTTCACCTCGATGAAGTAGAACGCGCCCGTTTCGTCGTCATAGAGGTATTCGACGGTACCGGCACCGCGATAGCCGACCTCGCGGGCAAGCGCGACGGCACTCTCGCAGAGGGCCTTGCGAACGCTCTCCGGCAGGCGGAAGGAGGGGGCCTCTTCCCAGACCTTCTGGCGGCGTCGCTGGAGCGAGCATTCGCGCTCGAAACAGTGAATGGCATTCTTGCCGTCGCCAAGGATCTGGACTTCGACATGGCGGGCGCGGGTGATGACCTTCTCGACATAGAGGCCACCATCGCCGAAGGCGGCGAGCGCCTCGGCGGAGGCCTGCGGGAAGTGCCGTTCGAAGTCCTCCATGCTCTCGGCGATGCGGATGCCGCGGCCACCGCCGCCAGCCGCCGCCTTGATCATCACCGGAAAGCCGATTTCCTCGACGATTTCGCGCGCGGCGGCGATATCGTCGATCCGGCCGTTGGAGCCAGGCACGGTCGGAACGCCGGCACGGCTTGCAACCTTTCGCGCCTCGACCTTGTCGCCGAGCAGGCTGATCGCATCATGGCGGGGCCCGATGAAAATAAGTCCGGCGTCTTCGACAGCCTTCGCGAAGGCGGCGTTTTCCGAGAGAAAGCCATAGCCCGGGTGGACGGCGTCGACACCGGTCTCGCGAGCGGCTTTCAGCACGGCCTCGATGTTCAGGTAGGACTTCGCCGCCGAGGGCGGTCCGATTTCGACCGCCTGGTCGGCGAGCTTCACGGCGAGCATGTCGCGGTCTGCGGCGGAATGGACCTGCACGGTCCTGATCCCGAGCGCCTGGGCGGCGCGGATGATCCGGACGGCGATCTCGCCCCGGTTGGCGACGAGGATGGACGAAATGCTCATGCCTCGACCTCGGCGATGACCTGGCCGGCCATGATCGGCTCGTTGTCGTCGGCAACGAAGGTGATTGCGCTTCCGGTGGCGTCGGCGCGAACTTCGTGGAAGGTCTTCATCACTTCGATGAGGCCGATGACGTCGCCGGCGGCGACGTTCTCGCCATCCTGCTTGTAGGGTGCGGCGTCGGGAGACGACCGGCGATAGAAGGTTCCGGGCAGGGGTGATTTGATCTCGAGCTTGCTCATCGTGGTCTCCCGTTATCTGACGATTTCTGAAATGGGGGCGATGCGGATGCCCGCGGCGATCAGGGCTTCGCGCATGTGGCGGACGATATCGAGGGCGCCCAGCGTGTCGGAATGGAAGCAGATGCTCTCGAAGGGGACCGCGATGTCCTTGCCGGTGACGGCCGTCACCCGGCCTTCGGTGCAAGCGCGCACCACTTTGCGGGCGATCGCCGCCGGATCGGGACGTCCCGCGTCACGGGTGAAGACGATGGAACCGCTCTCGTCATAGTCGCGGTCGGCGTAGAACTCGCGAACCACCGGGTGTCCGGCCTCGGTTGCGGCCTGCTCGGTCGCGGACCCGGCCATGCAGAAGACGTAGGCATTCGGCGCGACGGTGCGCATGTAGGTGACGAAGAGCTGCGCGAGTTCCGGGTTGACCGCCATCTCCATGTAGAGTGCGCCATGCGGCTTCACATGCTGCAGGTTGCTGCCGTGGCGGCGGGCGAATTCGCGCAATGCCCCGACCTGGTAGACGATGTCGTTGACGAGTTCGCGGGCCGTCCCGTTGATCTTTCTCCGACCAAAACCCTGAAGGTCGTGATAGCCGGGATGGGCTCCGACGCCGACGCCATGCTCGACGGCAAGGCGGACCGTATGATCCATCAGGTTGGGATCGCCGCCATGGAAACCGGCCGCAATGTTGGCTGAACTGATTAATCCCATCAGGGCGGCGTCGTCGGTGTCTCCGACATGCCAACGGCCGAAAGCCTCGCCCAGATCACAATTGATGTCCACGACCTCGAGTGCCACTTTTCTTCCCTGTTCTGCCCGCATTTTGTGCAATGCAGCGCAATGCCTGCTTTCTTGTCAGCGAACGGTATGAAGAAAAGTTTCATTTGAAAAATTCTATTTTAAAAAGCCATATATCTGAAAAATAGAACTCATTCGTGGCCAGCCATTCGATCACTGTCAACATGGAATCAGTGTGTTATCACGAATGCGATCGAGCGAACTCGGAAGGCGTCACAATTTACACGCTTCTCATTCAGAAAAATTGATATAGCCTATCGCCGATTCAGATCGCATGGATATCCGATGTCGCTCAGCCTTCGACAAATTCGCTATTTCGTCGCCACCGCCGAATCCGGCCAGGTCTCGCAGGCCGCGGTGAACCTTGCGATCTCCCAGTCGGCGGTGACGACGGCGATCAAGGATCTGGAAGCGACGGTCGGCGCCAGCCTTTTCGAGCGGACGCCCCACGGCATGGACCTGACGGTCGCCGGCCGGCGCTTCCTTTCTCAGGCCTACGAGATTCTGCAGAAGATCGACGAGGCGACGCAGCTCAATCTGGTATCCGCGGAGGTCAAGGGAACGCTGACGATCGCCGCCACCTATACCGTCATCGGCTATTTTCTGCCCTTTCACATCGAGCGCATGCGGCGACAGTTCCCGGGGATCGAGATCCAGCTCTTTGAGCTCAACCGCGAATCCGTCGAAGAAGGGCTCCTGACCAATCGCTATGACCTGGCGGTGATGCTGACCTCCAATATCCTCAACCCTGAGCTCTCGACGGAGAAGCTCCTGAGCTCGCAGCGCCGGCTCTGGGTCTCGGCTCGCCATCGCCTCCTCGAAGAGGAGAGCATCGGGTTCAAAGAGGTGGCGGAAGAGAACTACATCATGCTGACCGTCGACGAGGCGTCTCACACGTCGCTGCGCTACTGGAGCCAGACGCCCTATCTGCCGAGGATCACGCTTCGAACCTCTTCGGTCGAGGCAGTGCGCTCGCTGGTCGCCAACGGTCAGGGTGTGGCGATCCTGTCGGACATGGTTCATCGGCCCTGGTCGCTCGAAGGGCGCCGCATCGAGACGATCGCGCTCAAGGACCCGATCCCCTCGATGGATGTCGGACTGGCCTGGCGTCGAAACGCGGAATTCACGCCCGCGATGGAGGCGGTGCGCTCCTATTTCCGACGCTCCTTCAACATCCCGGAATGATGTTGCCTTGCTTCGTTCGACTTGCGTATGCAGGAAACTCTTGCCAGAAATGCTGCGATGCACCATCAATAGGGGATGTCGCATCCTGACCTGACCATCCTTGTGATTGACGAGAACGCCGTTCGCGGCGCGATCATCGAGGAAGGTTTGCGTGAGGCGGGTCACATGAAGGTTACCGTCGCACACGAGATGCACGGCATCGCCCGGGTGGTCGAGACACTGGCGCCGGATGTCATCATCATCGATATCGAAAACCCGAACCGTGACATGATGGAGCACCTTTTCCAACTGACGCGGACCGTCAGTCGGCCGATCGCCATGTTCGTCGATCGCTCCGACACGGCCTCGATCGAGGCTGCGGTCGATGCGGGTGTTTCCGCCTACGTGGTCGACGGGCTCAGGAAGGAGCGGGTGAAGCCGATCCTCGACATGGCGGTGAGCCGCTTCAACGCCTTCAGCCGGCTGCAGCGTGAACTCGCCGACGCGCGCACGGCGCTGGAGGAGCGCAAGGTCATCGAACGCGCCAAGGGCATTCTCATGAGGATGCGCGGGCTCTCCGAGGAAGAGGCGTTCGCACTGATGCGCCAGACCGCGATGAACGAGAAGAAGAAGCTTGCCGAAATCGCCCAGAGCGTCGTCACCGCAGCGGGGCTCCTGCTGTGATCGTTGGCGCTGTCCGGAGGAACCGGAGTGAATGACATGACGACAGTCCGAGACACGGGATCGACAGGCATGGGATTGCAGGCTTCGCCGGCGCTGGGGCGACCGCCAGGGCCGAAGGTCTTGCGCGCCGGTTTCATTCCGCTGATGGATGCTTCCGTGCTGATTGTCGCTTCGGAGTGCGGGTTTGCCGCGCGCGAAGGCCTCGGTCTCGATCTCGTGCGCGATGTCTCCTGGGCCAATGTCAGGGACCGGCTCGCATTCCGGCAGTTCGATGTGGCCCATATGCTCTCGCCGATGCCGGTCGCATCGATGCTGGGCCTGGGTTCCAATCCTTCGCCGACGATCGCGCCGTTTTCGCTCGGTCGTGGTGGCAACGCGATCACGCTGTCGCTGCGGCTCTTCGAGCGCATGCAGGTGCTGGTAGGACTCGGCGATGGCGCTTCCGCGCTGGAAAATGCGCGTGCGCTGGCGACGGTGCTCGCCGATATGCGCGAGAAGGGGGAGCAGCCGCCCACGCTCGGCATGACCTATCCCTTCTCCTCGCACAATTACGAGTTCCGCTACTGGCTTGCGGCCGGCGGCATCGATCCCGACCGTGACGTGAAGCTGGTCGTCGTGCCGCCGCCGCTCACCTCGGACGCGCTGGCGGCGGGAGCTATCGACGGCTTCTGCGTGGGGGCGCCATGGAACATGGTCGCCTCCGAGCGCGGTGTCGGTCGCATCGTTGCGGCCAAGCAGGACATCTGGCCGTCGGCACCCGAGAAGGTGCTCGGCATGCGTCCGGAATGGGCGGAGGCGCATCCCGAGACGGTGTCACGGCTTATCGTGGCGCTCGATGCGGCCGCCCGCTGGTGCGACGACCCGGAAAACCATGACGCGCTCGCCGACCTGCTCGCCGATGCCCGCTACATCGCCGCGCCGGTCGATATCATCCGCCACGTACTTGCAGGCGAATTCAGCCTCGACGCCAAGGGCAATCGTCGCGTCATCAGGGACTATTTCCGGTTTCACGGTGACTTTGCCAACTATCCGCGGCCGAGCGAAGCGCTCTGGATCTACAGCCAGATGATCCGTTGGGGGCAGATCGCGTTTTCCCCTGAGGGCGTGGCCGCCGCAGCCTCGGCCTTTCGTCCCGATCTCTATCGCCTCGCTCTCGGGGCGGAAGCCGCACCGGCCGCGGAAACGGATTTGCGCGTGGAAGGTACCGACCTGACGGACCGCTTTATGGATGGCCACGTCTTCGATCCGACCCGTATCGCCGACTACGTCGCGGGCTTTGCCGTGCGCAACGAATTCGCGGCGAGGACCCTGCGGGACGAGGTGTAGCGCCGAGCGCACTGCACAATTGTCCGGCTCTCCCGATCGTCGTGGACGGGCAATCGCCTTCAAAATGTGCATTCCGATGAGTGCTTAGAAAATAGGCATGCGACGGCGGATGCCTATTTTCCGAATATAAATCAAATATGTAGTATCTTTTCTCCGAATGTGGCACGCCACTTGCGTGTCATTTATCGCACCGGTCAACGGCGACCGGAAAGCAGATGAGCGCCAAAGGCGCGTCCACATCAGACACCGACGTCGCAAGGGTTTTTGCAGCCCGGGATTCCTCCTCCCGCGGGCGCAAATCTCCGAGCGGCGTTTTTTATTGCTCATTCTCTCCGTAGCCGGGGAAGGGACCGATCGATGACCGAGAAATCGACTGACGCCATGAAGGCAGTACGCAATGGAGTGCTGGGTATCTGTTTCGCGCTGGCGATCAGCGCTTCAGCAACCCAGGCGGCTGCGGAGATGCTCTCGCTCGAAAAGGACGAATTGAAGCTCGGCTTCATCAAGCTCACCGACATGGCGCCGCTCGCGATCGCCTACGAGAAGGGCTTCTTTGAGGATGAAGGCCTCTACGTAACGCTGGAGCCCCAGGCAAACTGGAAGGTGCTGCTCGACCGCGTGATCACCGGCGAGCTGGACGGTGCCCATATGCTGGCGGGTCAACCGCTTGCGGCGACAATCGGCTACGGCACCAAGGCCCACATCGTCACGCCTTTTTCCATGGATCTGAACGGAAACGGAATCACCGTTTCGAACGCCGTCTGGGACATGATGAAGGCGAATGTGGCCACGGACGCCGACGGAAAGATCGTGCATCCGATCAAAGCCGACGCCCTGAAGCCGGTCGTCGACAAGTTCAAGGCGGACGGCAAGCCCTTCAACCTCGGCATGGTCTTCCCCGTTTCGACGCATAACTACGAACTGCGGTACTGGCTGGCCTCGGGCAACATCAATCCCGGCTTCTATTCGCCGGCGGACGTTTCAGGACAGATCAAGGGTGACGCGCTTCTTTCCGTCACGCCCCCGCCGCAGATGCCGGCAACGCTCGAAGCCGGCACCATCGTCGGCTACTCGGTCGGCGAACCCTGGAATCAGGCGGCGGTCTTCAAGGGCATCGGGGTGCCGGTCGTGACCGACTACGAGATCTGGAAGAACAATCCGGATAAGGTCTTCGGATTGACGCAGGAATTTGTCGACCAGAACCCCAATACGACGCTCGCGTTGACCAAGGCACTGATCCGCGCGGCGATGTGGCTTGACGAAAACAACAACGCCAACCGCGCCGAAGCCGTCGAAATTCTGTCTCGCAAGGAATATGTCGGTGCCGACGCCAAGGTCATCGCCAATTCGATGACCGGGACGTTCGAATACGAAAAGGGCGACAAGCGGGACGTCCCCGACTTCAACGTCTTCTTCCGCTACAACGCCACCTACCCCTTCTACTCCGACGCGGTCTGGTATCTGACGCAGATGCGCCGCTGGGGACAGATCCCCGAGTTCAAGGATGACGCCTGGTACGCGGAGACGGCCAAGTCGGTCTACAAGCCGGACATCTACCTGAAGGCCGCGAAGATGCTGGTTGAGGAAGGCAAGGCGAAGGACGCCGACTTCCTCTGGAACAGCGACGGCTACAAGACCCCGACTGCGGACTTCATCGACGGCGTCAACTACGACGGCAAGAGCCCGAACGCCTACATCGACTCTCTGAAAATCGGCCTCAAAGGCCAGCAGAAGATCGAAGGCGCCGAAGTCGTTGGCGGCTGATTCCACACACTCACGACAATGACGAGGCAAGTATAGATGGCGCACGCAACTGAAACCATCGGGACCGCCAAGATCGACAGCGCAATCCGAAGGGAACGTCTCTTCCAGCGCATCGAAAAGGCCGCCGTATGGCTCAACATTCTCGGGCTCGGCTGGGTCACCCCGATCTTGAGGATAGCTGCCGGCGACAGTGTTCGCGAACAGGTGGCGGAGATACGCAAGACACTGGTCGTGCCCCTTGCCGGCATCCTGTTCTTCCTGGTTGCCTGGGGCGCTCTTGCCCCGACGGTCAAGACATCACTCGGGGCTGTTCCCGGTCCGATAGAGGTCTTCGAACAGGCAGGGTCGCTCTGGCGGGATCATCTTGCCGAGCGAGAGAAGGCGGCTGCGTTCTACCAGCGCCAGGATGAGCGCAACGCCAAGCTCGTCGCCGACGGCAAGGCGAATGAGGTCAAGCATCGCGTCTATACCGGCAAGCCGACCTATCTCGACCAGATCCTGACCTCGCTGATGACGGTCGGCCTCGGCTTCACGATCGGCAGCGTCATCGCCATTCCGCTTGGAATTGCCTCCGGCCTGTCGCGCACGATCAATGGAGCGATCAATCCGCTCATCCAGATCTTCAAGCCGGTTTCGCCGCTCGCGTGGCTGCCGATCGTCACGATGATCGTCTCGGCACTCTATGTGAATCCCTCCGACATGCTGCCGAAGTCGCTGGTGATTTCAGCGGTCACCGTCACGCTCTGTTCGTTGTGGCCGACGCTCGTCAACACCGCGCTCGGCGTCGCCTCGATCGACAAGGATCTCGTCAACGTCGGCAAGGTGCTGCAGCTTTCGACGGCGACCACCATCCGCAAGCTGGTCCTGCCCTCCGCCTTGCCGTTGATCTTCACGGGCCTGCGGCTGGCGCTCGGCGTGGGCTGGATGGTGCTGATCGCCGCCGAAATGCTGGCGCAGAATCCGGGTCTCGGAAAGTTTGTCTGGGACGAATTCCAGAACGGTTCGGAGACTTCGCTCGCCCGTATCATGGTTGCGGTTCTTACCATCGGCATCATCGGCTTCGTGCTGGACCGCGTCATGTTCGCGCTTCAGTCAGCCTTCACCTTCTCAACGACACGGTGAGGGGATGACGATGACGATCCTCGAACTAAGCGACGTCTCGAAATCGTACGGCCACGGAAAGAGCCGAAACGACGTACTGGCGAACATCGACCTGACGGTGAAGGAAGGCGAATTTATCGCCATCGTCGGTTTCTCTGGTGCCGGGAAGACGACGTTGATTTCCCTGTTGGCCGGCCTCGCGAAGCCGGATACGGGAGCGGTACTCTTTCGTGGCAGGGAAGTGACCGGCCCCGGCCCCGAACGTGGCGTGGTGTTCCAGTCCTACTCCCTGATGCCCTGGCTGACGGTTGACGCCAATGTCTCGCTGGCAGTCGACAGTGTCTTCAAGACGAAGAGCAGGGGCGAACGTCGGGAGATCGTGTCGCACTATGTCGGCATGGTCGGCCTGGCCCATGCGAAGGATCGCAGACCTGCGGAGCTTTCCGGAGGCATGCGTCAACGCGTTGCCGTGGCGCGCGCTCTGGCCATGCAGCCCGACGTCTTGCTGATGGATGAGCCCCTTTCGGCGCTGGATGCGCTGACCCGTTCGAAGTTGCAGGACGAGTTCGCGGCGATTTCCGAACAGGAGAAGAAGACGATCATTCTCGTCACCAATGACGTCGACGAGGCAATCCTGCTCGCCGACCGTATCGTTCCTCTCACACCCGGTCCGAATGCACGGCTCGGTCCCAGTTTCGACGTCACTCTGCCGCGCCCGCGTGCTCGCGCCGAAATGAATTCAGACCCGGAGTTCATCCGCTTGCGCGCTGCTGTCACGGCATACCTGATGGACGTCGGCGCCGATCGCAATACGTCGGCCGGCCGCGTCATCGAATTGCCGAACGTCGTTCCGATCACGCAGAAGCCCGGAGCGGACAAGTTGCCGGCAGCTTACGAGCGCGCCGCCCGCACCGTGGTCGAGCGCCGCTTCGTCGAGTTTTCGGAGGTCCGCAAAACCTACGCCACGCCCAAGGGGCCGCTGACGGTCGTCGACGGGTTCGACCTCAAGATCAACAAAGGCGAGTTCATCTCGGTGATCGGCCACTCGGGCTGCGGCAAGTCGACGGTTCTGTCGATGGCCGCCGGACTGAACTCAATCTCCGGCGGCGGGATCATTCTCGACGGCAAGGAGATATCCGGTGCGGGGCCGGACCGGGCGGTGGTGTTCCAGTCCCCCTCGCTGATGCCGTGGTTGACGGCGCGCGAGAATGTCGCCCTCGGTGTCGACCGCGTCTACCCGACGGCCTCCCCGGCGGAACGCACGGACATTGTCGAGTACTATCTCGAAAAGGTTGGCCTCGGCGATTCCATGCACCGCATGGCCGCGGACCTGTCGAACGGTATGAAACAGCGTGTCGGCATTGCCCGCGCCTTTGCCCTCTCCCCCAAGCTTCTGCTCCTCGACGAGCCATTCGGCATGCTCGACAGCCTGACGCGCTGGGAACTGCAGGAAGTGCTCATGGACGTCTGGGCCCGCACCAAGGTTACGGCGATCTGCGTGACGCACGACGTCGATGAAGCGATCCTGCTCGCCGACCGTGTGGTGATGATGTCGAACGGCCCGAACGCTCGTATCGGCAACGTCATGGATGTGCATCTCCCGCGTCCGCGAAGCCGAAAAGCCCTGCTCGCCCACCGCGACTACTACGCCTATCGCGAAGAACTCATCGATTTTCTCGAAGCCTACGAGGGCGGAGCAAATCCGTCGCCCGAGCGCCTCGAAACAATCCGGCAGAAGCGCACCGCTCGTCTCGAAGAGACCGGCGCGGCTCTTCCCAGAACTGCAGCGGAGTAAGAACCATGGCAGAAAAACTCGTCATCATCGGCAACGGCATGGCTCCGGGCCGCATGCTGGAGCACCTGTTCGAACAGGCGCCGGGCCGTTACCAGGTCACGATCTTCAACGCCGAGCCGCGCGTCAATTACGACCGCATCATGCTCTCTCCGGTCCTTTCGGGCGAGAAGACCTATGAGCAGATCGTCATTCACGGCGACGGCTGGTACATCGATCACGGCATTACCCTCTACAAGGGCCACAAGATCGTCGCGATCGACCGTGCGGCGAAGACGGTGACCTCCGACCACGGCGTGACCGAGAGCTATGACAAGCTCGTGATCGCCACCGGCTCGGTCCCCTTCATCCTTCCCTTGCCGGGCAAGGATCTGCCGGGTGTTCTCACCTATCGTGACCTCGACGATGTGAACGCGATGTTGCTGGCGGCACAATCGCGTGAGAAAGCCATCGTCATCGGTGGCGGTCTTCTCGGCCTCGAGGCGGCCGCGGGTCTTGCCGAGCGCGGCATGGACGTGACCGTGCTGCACGTCATGCCGACGCTGATGGAGCGCCAGCTCGACCCGGCGGCCGGCTATCTTCTGCAGAGGGCGGTCGAAGACCGCGGCATCAAGGTGATCTGCAAGGCGAACACCAAGGCGATCGTGGGCGAAAGCCGTGTGGAGGGCGTCGAGCTCGAGGACGGCCGTATCATTCCCGCGACGCTCGTCGTGATGGCGGTCGGCATCCGGCCGAGCGTCGGGCTCGCCAAGGATGCCGGACTGGCAATCAATCGCGGCATCGTCGTCGACGGCGGGATGAGGACCTCGGACGGAAACATCCTTGCGCTCGGAGAATGCGCCGAGGTTGGCGGCATGGTCTACGGCCTGGTGGCGCCGCTCTACGAGATGGCACGCGTGGCGGCCGCCCACCTTGCCGGTGACAGCACGCCCGCCTTTGTCCATTCGGACACGCCGACGAAACTGAAGGTGACAGGCATCGACCTCTATTCACTCGGGGACTTCGCCGACGGCGACGACCGGGAGGAGATTGTCCTGCGGGACGCCTCGGCGGGCGTCTACAAGCGGTTGGTCATCAAGGACAACCGCATCATCGGCACGGTTCTCTATGGCGAGACCTCCGACGGCGCCTGGTTCAACGACCTGAAGAAGAAGGGCACCGACATTTCCGCCATGCGCGACACTCTGATCTTCGGCCAGTCGTTCCAGGGGGGTGCGCCCCTGGACCCTATGGCGGCCGTTGCAGCCTTGCCGGATGATGCGGAGATCTGCGGCTGCAACGGCGTTTGTAAGGGCAAGATCGTCTCGACGATCACGGACAAGGGCCTGACCACACTCGACGGTGTGCGCGCCCACACCAAGGCCTCGGCCTCCTGCGGCAACTGCACCGGCCTGGTCGAGCAGCTCATGGCACTGACGCTGGGCGATGCTTACAACCCCGCCGCCGTGACGCCGATGTGCGGGTGCACAGATCTCGGCCACGACGATGTCCGCCGGCTGATCAAGGCGAAGAAGCTGAAGACCATCCCGGCGGTGATGCAGGAGCTCGAATGGAAGACCTCGTGCGGCTGCGCCAAGTGCCGCCCGGCACTCAACTACTATCTCGTCTGTGACTGGCCGGACGAATATGCCGACGACTATCAGTCGCGTTTCGTCAACGAGCGCGTGCACGCCAATATCCAGAAGGACGGCACCTACTCGGTCGTTCCGCGCATGTGGGGCGGCGTGACGTCGTCCGGCGAGTTGCGGGCGATCGCCGACGTGGTCGACAGGTTCGAGATCCCGATGGTCAAGGTGACTGGCGGCCAGCGCATCGACATGCTGGGCGTGAAGAAGGAGGACCTTCCTGCCGTATGGGCCGAACTCGGAAAGGCGGGCTTCGTCTCGGGGCAGGCTTACGCCAAGGGACTGCGCACGGTGAAGACCTGTGTCGGTTCGGACTGGTGCCGCTTCGGCACCCAGGATTCGACGGGTCTCGGCATCCGCATCGAGAAGTTCATGTGGGGTTCCTGGACGCCCGCGAAGGTCAAGATGGCAGTCTCCGGTTGCCCGCGCAACTGCGCGGAAGCGACCTGCAAGGATGTCGGCGTGATCTGCGTCGACTCCGGGTTCGAAATCCATTTCGCCGGCGCGGCCGGACTCGACATCAAGGGCACCGAGGTTCTGGGTCTCGTGAAGACCGAGGATGAAGCGCTTGAGGTGATCGCCGCGCTCACGCAGATGTATCGCGAGCAGGCCCGGTATCTCGAGCGCATCTACAAGTGGGCGAAGCGGGTCGGTGTCGACGAGGTGCGTCGGCAGGTACTCGACGATGTCGACAAGCGCCGCGCCTACTTCGACCGCTTCGTCTTCAGCCAGAAGTTCGCGCAGGTCGACCCCTGGTCCGAGCGCGTCTCCGGTAAGGACAAGCACGAATTCCGGCCGATGGCTTCCGTCGGCTTCAGCGAGGCGGCGGAGTGACCACCTCCCCCTTGAGGAGGAGGTCGCGCGGAACGCGCGGGTGGGGGTGACCTTGGTACTCGCTGCCATCACCCCACGCCGGACCTGCGGTCCGACCCTCCCCCTCAAGGAGAGGGTAGCCATCCCGCAAAGCTTTCAAAAAAAGGAACCAAACCCATGACCTGGATCGCTATTGGCCACATTGACGACATTCCCGTCCGCGGCGCCCGCTGCGTGAAGACACCGGAGGGCAAGATCGCCGTATTCCGGACCGCTGAAAACGAGGTTTTTGCAATCGACGACCATTGCCCCCACAAGGGTGGCCCGCTTTCGGAGGGCATTGTCCACGGCAAGGCGGTGACCTGCCCGCTGCACAATTGGGTCATCTCGCTGGAGAACGGTCAGGCTCTCGGCGCCGACGAGGGGGCCGTGCGCACGATCCCCGTCCGCAACGAAGATGGCAGACTCTTAATCTCGCTTGAAAGCGCAGGCCTGGCAGCCGCGGAGTAGCGGGACCGCCCAACTCTTCCAGCAACAAGGAAACACGGCCATGTCATATGTTCAACCGACCGATTTCGTAACCAAGATGATCGACGCGGGTGAAGCGAAGGTCTTCATGTCGACCAGAGACACGCTGATCCGGGCATTCATGGCCGGCGCGATCCTCGCGCTCGCCGCAGCCTTCGCTGTGACGATCAATGTCCAGACGGGCCAGCCGCTCGCGGGTGCGATCCTCTTTCCGGTTGGCTTTTGCCTTCTCTATCTCATGGGCTTCGACCTTTTGACGGGCGTCTTCACGCTCGTGCCGCTTGCGCTGATCGACAAACGCCGGGGTGTGACGGTTGGCGGGGTTCTGCGCAACTGGGGTCTGGTCTTCGCAGGAAATTTCGCCGGCGCGTTGGTCGTTGCAGCGATGATGGCGATCATTTTCACCTTTGGATTCACGGTCGAACCGAACGAGGTCGGTCAGAAGATCGGCCATATCGGCGAGGGTCGTACGCTCGGCTATGCGGCGCATGGTGCTGCCGGCATGCTGACGCTGTTCATCCGCGGCGTGCTCTGCAACTGGATGGTATCGACGGGCGTGGTGGCCGCGATGATGTCGACGTCGGTGTCGGGGAAGGTGATTGGTATGTGGATGCCGATCATGCTGTTTTTCTACATGGGTTTCGAGCATTCAATCGTGAACATGTTCCTGTTCCCGTCGGGCCTGATGCTCGGTGGCCAGTTTTCGATCATGGACTATTTCATCTGGAACGAGATTCCGACCGTTCTCGGCAATCTCGTCGGTGGTCTCACATTCGTCGGTTTGACGCTCTACACGACCCATGCCCGCACCGGGTCCAAGCGCGCCGCAAAGATGGACCAGATGGCCGACGTGGCCGGCGCCCCGGCGGAGTAGCCCCGTGAAACCTGAATTCAGCGGAACGGAGTTGGGGGAACGTCCAAGGTCCGGCGCCACCAGGACCACTTGTCCCTATTGCGGCGTCGGCTGCGGCGTCATCGCGACGGTCGGCGGTGACGGCCAGGTCAGTATCAAGGGCGATCCGGATCATCCGGCGAATTTCGGGCGGCTGTGCTCCAAGGGTTCGGCGCTCGCCGAGACTCTCGGGTCCGACGGGCGGCTTCTTTACCCCGAAATCCGCGGCGCGCGGACCGATTGGGACGGTGCCCTCGATCTCGTCGCGGAGACCTTCCGCCGGACTGTTGCTGAGCATGGTCCGGATTCCGTCGCCTTCTACGTCTCCGGGCAGTTGCTGACCGAGGACTATTACGTTGCCAACAAGTTGATGAAGGGCTTCATCGGCTCGGCGAACATCGACAC
>DATGWU010000230.1:0-18744 GCA_035299345.1 Rhizobium sp. | reverse complement strand
CCTGGACATCGGCCTGGGGAAGGTTCTGTTCCACAGTCGCGGCGCTGTCTGGCTGGCGCTGCTGCGACTTCTGGTTTTCCTTGACGACCCGTATAGACCGCTCGACGCGCGATTCCGGGTCGTAGATCGTCTCCTGGATCTGCTGCGTGTCGGTGTTGATCTGGGCGGTGACGCTCGAACGGAAGTTGTCCATGCCGAGGAAGGGCGCGAGCGCCTTGTCGATGTTCGACTCGATCTCCTGCTGGACCGTCTGCACGACGCCGATCGAACGGTTGGCCGGACCGCCCGTCTCGTCACCCGAGGCGAGAAGCTGGCCGGTCGAATCGAGAATTGTCACGTCCTCGACGTCGAGGCCGGGGACTGCGGAGGCGACGAGGTGGCGGATCGACGCAGCAGCCTTGCGGCCGGCTTCGTTGCCGGCGCGGATCATCACCGACGCTGTCGGCTTCTGCTCCCCGCGGCGGAAATTGCCGACGTCCGGAAGCACGATGTGAACCCGCGCCGCGGCAATGCCGTTGATCTGCTGGATGGTGCGGGCAACTTCGCCCTCCAGCGCGCGCACGCGTGTCACTTCCTGCATGAACGAGGTGAGGCCGAGAGAACCGACATTGTCGAACAGCTCATAGCCGGCATTGGCGCTGTTGGGCAGGCCGTGCTCTGCGAGCAGCAGCCGCGCCTTGCTGGTCATGCCGGCGGGGACCTTGATCGACTGGCCGTCGGTACCGACCTCGAAATCGATACCGGCCTCCGCGAGCGCGATGCTCACCTGATTGAGATCGGTGGCCTCGAGCCCGGTGTAGAGCGTCTCGTAAGCCGGCTTGTTCACGAAAAGTGCGGCAGCGATGATGATTGCGATCGAAACGACACCGACCCCCGCCAGGGTCAGCAGCTTGGTCTGGCCAAGCGACGCCAGATTCTTAAAGATCTGAAGTGATTGATTTAACAGATTCATTCTGTCTCGCGCCATCAACTGAAGGAACTGGGACGCATTGCCCTCTTGCGAGACATTAGAAACTGAAACTTGTGCGAGCGTTTCGCGCTGCGACGAAAAGGCCGCTCGCGAACGAGCGCCCCCGAAATTCGTGCCTGTGCGGTCCAGCGGCCAAATGCCGCGTGAACCTCAGAAAAAGTCGAAATCTCCGGCCGCCTTGCCGAGAGGCTGCGAGTGACCGTGACGAATGCCGGCCCCGAGCGCCTTTTGCATTTCGGCAAGTTTCACCAGGCTGAGCGCCGTCGTCATGTCGACCACCCAGCCGTCGGGGATCGAACCCGTGATCGTGTCGATGAATTCGGCGAGCCCGCGGGTCTTTTGCACCGCGAGGTCGATTCCCTGCAGCACCTTGAGCGCGTCCGGATGCTCGAGCACCTGCGCGCCGCCGAGTTCCAGAAGCTGCGGTTCTATGCGTTCGATGAGATACGCCACGTCGTGTAGTTCGGTGACGACCCGCATCAGGACTTGCGGCAATGCTTCTTCCACGATCGTGGTCCCCCTGTCTTCTATTTCCTGCCCGCGATACTCAGAAGAATTCGATAGAACTTTCCACCGCCTTCGGCGTGAAGATCGGCTTCTGCTCGAGTGCGACGGTCCTCTGGGTCTCGGCACCGGTCAGCGGATACTGCCTGGCCCTTCCGCTCACCGGCCAATATTCCAGCTTTCGGCCGTGCTCCCCGCCCGTAGAAGAGCCGACGACCTTGATTCCTTCATCTCTCAGGAACTGCATGGCAAAGGCCGCGTTCTGTTCACCGACATTCGAGAACGTCGCAATGGTCTTCGCACCCCCGAAGACCTTCGCCTCGATGCGATCGCGCCGCGCACCCTGTTTCAGCAGACCGTTGATGAGAAGCTCCATCAGATGGACCCCGTAACGGGTGGCGTCACCACCGCCCGCCCCCGGTGTCGCCGACCCCGGCAGCAGGAAGTGGTTCATCCCGCCGACGCCCGCAACCGGATCCCGCAGACACGCAGCTACGCACGAACCAAGAATGGTCGAGAGCACAATATTCTGATCGGAGACGACCTTGTACTCGCCCTGAATAATGTGAACGCGCCTAGCTGCACTGTCATCTGTCATTTCAGGGCTCCGAAGACCGCCTCGATCGCAGCCTTCATCTTTTCGATGGTGAAGGGCTTGGCGAGAACGTTGTTCGCGCCGAGCTGAGCAGCCTTCTGGACGAGCGCACGGTCGCCCTGGGCCGTCAGGATGATGAACGCCGCCTTCTTTGTATTCGGGTTGCTGCGCACGGCGTGCAGCAGGCCGAGGCCGTCCATCTTCGGCATGTTGAAGTCGGAAATGACGAGATGATGGGGCTGCTGCTCCATGATCTTCATTCCCTGCTCGCCATCACCGGCGGCCGTGATCTGCTTGAAACCGAGCTGCGTCAGGGCATCGCTCAACAGCAGACGGCTCGTTACCTGATCGTCGACGATCAGAACTTTGATTTTCTCAGCTAGTGACATGTTCGATACCTTCTTTCCGGGCAGCAGTAAGTTTGAGAATTTCTTCGCCGATCGCCGCAAGCGGCAGTTGGCGTTCGACGGCACCGAGTTCGTGGGCGACCCTCGGCATGCCGTAGACGACGCAGGACTTTTCGTCCTGCCCGATGGTGCGTGCACCTGCATGACGCATCTTGAGGAGACCTGCAGCGCCGTCCCGGCCCATCCCGGTCAGGATGACGCCGACCGCGCTACGGCCGGCGAGCTCGGCGACCGAATCGAAAAGGACGTCGACCGAGGGACGATGACCGTTGACCGGAGGCCGCTCCACGAGACGGCAGCAAGGGGCGGCCACGTTCGCGACCTGCAGGTGGCGCTCGCCGCCGGGGGCGAGATAGACCTTGCCGATCTCGAGGCGGGCACCGTCTGTCGCCTCTTCTACCACGGGCTCGCAGAGCCGGTTCAGCCGCTCGGCGAAGCTCCTGGTGAAGGTCGGCGGCATGTGCTGCGTGATCACCGTCGGCGGGCAGTTGCGCGGAAATTTCTGGAGGACCGTGATCAGCGCTTCGACGCCGCCGGTCGACGACCCGATCGCAACGATCTTGCGGCCGACACGGAAATCAGTCGTCGGAACCGAGCGGCTGGCGGACGGCTCTGCCCGCGGCGCGCGATTGTAGCGATGCTGGGACCGGGCGGCCGCCTTCACTTTTTCCGCCAGGTCTCCGAAGGGTTTAGCCTCGCCCGGCATCGGCTTGCCGACGCAATCGAAGGCTCCGATCTCCAGAGCGGCAAGCGCCGCTTCGGCGCCCCGGTGGGTCATGGTCGAAACCATGATGACCGGCATCGGCCGGAGCGTCATGATCTTTTCCAGGAATTCGAGGCCGTTCATGTTCGGCATCTCTATGTCCAGCGTGACCACGTCCGGATTGAGCTGCTTGATCGCGGCGCGCGCCTCGATGGCGTCTCCGGCCTGGCCGACGACGTCGACGTCAGGATCGGAGTTGAGGATCGCGCTGATCAGCCCTCGCATGGTCGGGCTGTCGTCGACGACGAGAACGCGGGCGGGAGCACTCACAGCTTGCGCCCTCCCGTCTTGCCGACAAAGCGGTAAGTGGTGATGCCGGTATTGTCGAAATAGGCCTTGGCATCGCCGGAGACACGCTCGGAGTGGCCGATGTAGAGATACCCGCCCTCTGGCAGGAGATCGGCGAAGCGTGACCATATGCGCATCTGCGTCGGCTCGTCGAAATAGATGACGACATTGCGGCAGAAAATGACGTCGAACTTGCCCTTGAACGGCCACTGGGACATCAGGTTTAGTTCGTTGTAAGTGATCAGGCGCTTCAGGCGGTCGTCCACCTGGAACTTGCGACGGCCGCCGATGTCAACTTTCTTGAACCACTGCTTGCGTATGTTCGGCGAGATGGTCTCCAACGCCTGCTCGTCATAGGCACCCTGACGGGCGATCGCCAGGATCTTCGGATCGATATCGGTCGCGAGGATCTTGAAGTCGTAGTCGAGCACGTTCGGGAAGGCCTGGAACACCGTGAGGGCGATCGAATAGGGCTCCTGGCCGTCCGAGCTCGCGGCCGACCAGATTCGGACGCGGCCGCCCGCCTTGGCACGGGCTATCAGACCCGGCAAAACCTCATCACGCAGATGCTCGAAGTGATGGTTCTCGCGGAAGAACCGCGTGAAATTGGTCGTCAGGTGCGACAGCATCTCGCGGCGCTCGTGCGCGCCCTCGGGAGAGGACACCAGGGCACAATACTCGCGGAAGCCACTGAGGCCGAGATTGCGGATATGCTTCGACAAACGCGAATAGACGAGCGAGGCCTTCGAATCGTTGAGAGCGATCCCGGCATCGGCGTAGATCATCGCGGCGATCTCGTTCAGGTCACGCCGGGTCAGTGGATATTCTCCGCTGGCGAGAATCTCGTCGTCGGATGGTCTGTGGAATGCGGCATTCGCGGGAATCATGCAGCCTCGCTTTCGGTTTTCGGGAAGAGGCCTTCCAGCTCGATCAGGCAGATCATGCGCTTGTCGATCGCGAGGATTCCGCGAGCATACTGCTTCTCATGATCGGTCGAGATCTCAGGCGTCGGCTGAATGTTCTCGTCGGTGACGGTCAGGATGTCGGAGACGGCTTCGACCAGCAACCCGACCGTCTTGTCGCGGACCTGGGCAACGATGATCACATGCCGTGCAGTCGGTTCCGCCTGTCCGAGGCCGAGCCGGAACGAAAGATCGACGATCGGCAGCACTGCCCCGCGCAGGTTGATGACGCCCATGACGAACGGCGGCGCATGCGGGAGCGGCGTGGCCTGCGTCCAGCCGCGGATCTCGCGCACCGACATGATGTCTACGCAAAATTCCTGATCGCCGATGCGGAAGGCGATGAGCTCCCGGCTACCTTGGACAAGATTTTTGATCGCATACGACATGAAACTAACCTGCGACTGCTAAAGACATTTCCGGTTTGAGGGATTGTCCGCGGGAAGCGGCGACGACGGCGTCGACGTCAAGGATGAGGGCAACCCGGCCGTCACCGAGGATGGTGGCTGCGGCGATGCCCGGGACGTGCGTGTAGTTCGCTTCGAGCGACTTGATGACGACCTGACGCTGTCCCTGGATGGCATCGACCATCAGCGCGCGCTGACCGCCGCCTTCCGATTCCACCAGAAGGGCGACACCTTCGACCGGATTGGCCTGGGTACCGCGGAAATTGAGGATGCGGCCGACGTCCACCAGCGGGCAGAAGCTGTTGCGGATGGAAATCAGGCGCTGGTTGGACCCGAAGGAATGGATGTTCTGCGCCTCCGGCTGGAGGGTTTCGACGATCGCCGTCAGTGGCACCACCAGCGTCTGGCCGGCAACCGTGACGACCATGCCGTCGAGGACGGCCAGCGTCAGCGGCAGGCTCATGGTGAAGGTGGAGCCATGGCCCGGTTTCGAGCTGATGGAGATGCGACCGCCAAGGGCCTGGATCGAGCGCTTCACGACGTCCATGCCGACGCCGCGGCCGGAGATGTCGGAGATCTTGTCCGCAGTCGAGAAGCCCGGCATGAAGATCAGATTGTCGATTTCCTCGTCGGAGAGGTTGGAGTCAGCAGCGATCAGATCGTTGTCGATGGCCTTCTGGCGAACGCGCTCGCGGTTGATGCCGGCGCCGTCGTCCACTAGTTCGATGACGATGCGGCCGGACCGATGCTTCGCCGTCAGCCTGACCGTGCCTTCCGGGTTCTTGCCGGCGGCGATGCGCTTTTCCGGCGTCTCGATGCCGTGGTCGACGGCATTGCGGATCATGTGGGTCAGCGGCTCGGCAAGCTTGTCGATGACCGTCTTGTCGACCTCGGTGTTTTCCCCTTCGGTGATCAAGCGGATCTGCTTGCCGACCATGTCGGCCACTTCGCGGACGATACGCGACATGCGCTGGAAGACCGGCTTTACCGGCTGCGCACGGATCGCCATGACCGAGTCCTGGATCTCACGGGTGAGCTGCTGCAGCTCTTCGAGACCCATGTTGATCGTCGAGGTGCCGTTGGCGTCGTTCTCGATCACGCTCTGCGAGAGCATGGCCTGGTTGATCACGAGCTCGCCGACCAGGTTGATGAGGCGGTCGACGCGGTCGAGGTCGACGCGGATCGTCTGCCCTGCTGCAGCATTCTGCGCCGCGTTCGCGGCTGCCGCTGCCGCGGCGGGTGCGGCGACCGGGCTTTCCTTCTTCTCCTGCCGGGCCGCGGCGCCTGCCAATCGCATGACGTTGGAGGCGGTTTCTGCTGCGGCAACGGCCGCGCCCGCATCCCCATCGGGAGCGTTCGCCTCCGAGGCGCCGCCTTCGTCCAGCAGCGAGAGATCGAAGGGAACCGGAACCATCGGGGGCTCTTCGCCCGTCGGGGCAGCCGCTTCCGCCTGCGCCTTTACCTCGAGGTCGCAGTCCCATTCGGCAAATTCGAAGACGGTCCGGATCGCATCTTCGCCCTTGTCGGTCGAGAGCTCGATGTTCCAGCTGAAATAGGCCTCTTCCGGATCCATTTCGTCGAGCAGCGGGAGAGCGTCCATGTCGCAATGGATGCTCATCTCGCCGAGGCGCGAGAGATCGCGCAGCAGCAGGGCCGCGTCGTTGCCCTTGGAATAGAGATCGCGACGCGGCTTGAACGTGATCGCGAAACGCGGCAGTGCCGGTTCATCGTCGAAGGCATCGAAGGAGAACGGGATCGGCTGGAATCCGCTGTCGTCGGTCGGTGTCGCGGCGACGGGAGCCTGTGCCGGCGCTGCGACGACCGGGGCGGCGGCGGGCGGTGCTTCGCCATTGGCGAGGGCTTCGAGTTCACGGACGAGGCCGGCGCTGCGCGCGCCGTCGACGCTACCGCCGTCGCGGGCGGCGTTGGTGAGGTCGGCAAGCACGTCGGCGGCTCGCAGCATCACCTTCAGCACGTCGTGCGTCGGCTCGAGCCTGTTGGATCGAACGCAATCGAGAGTCGTCTCGAAGACGTGAGCGAAGGACACGAGGTCGTCGAGGCCGAATGCGCCCGCGCCGCCCTTGATCGAATGCACGGCCCGGAACACGGCATTCACCGTTTCCGGATCACGGTCCCCGTCATTCATCTTGAGAAGACCAGACTCCAGTTCCGCGAGCTGCTCCTCGCATTCCTGGAAGAAGATCTCTTTGATTTCGTTCATATCCATAGGAGGAGTTCCCGCTTAGGCAGTTACACGTTCAATCGCATCGATCAGCTTGGTGGGATCGAACGGCTTCACGATCCAGCCGGTAGCACCGGCCTGACGTGCACGGTTCTTCTTCTCCGCGTCGCTTTCCGTGGTGAGAACGAGGATCGGCACCGCACGATATTTTTCGTTGCGACGAACGCCCTCGATGAAGCCGAAGCCGTCAAGGCGCGGCATGTTGATATCGGTGACGATCACGTCAGGGTTGGCCTCTTCCAGGATTTCGAGACCTTCGACGCCATCTTCCGCCTGCACGGTTTCGAAGCCGGCATTGTTGAGCGTCACGAGCAGCATGTTGCGGATGGTCCTGGAGTCATCCACCGTCAGTACTTTCTTCTTCATTGCCGAATCTCCTCAGCGAGCAGATGGTCTGCATTCACGCCAATCAGTTGAAGTGTCTTCACGAAGGCCTCCGACGCCTTCACGAAGGTGAAAGGCTTCTTGTCGGCATCCCAGGCATTCGCTCCCGCCATCAGCACCTGCACGCACTGCGCTCCGACGCGCTTGACCTGCGATGCATCGATCTCGAGCCCGCTGCCGCGCAGGTCCATCAGACTGCTCTTCAAGGCCGAAGCCTCGTTGAGGTCCAGCACCTCGGCCAGCTTCAAGCTCTTGTTTGCGCCTTTCCGTGTTGCCATCAGTTCTTTCCTCGTCTTTCAGAGCGGCCGACATCCCGCCTGGGAAACCCGCCGACAGGCGCCGAACCCGACACCCAGCGGGCCCTTTCGCCCGTCCGAATTCCCCTTGTGTAATGGAAGGTGGTAAACAATCCCCTCAACCTCCCCAGCTACCGATCCGCATCGGGACATCGAGCCCGTATGCAGTCTCCGCCTCGTGGATATCCTCGTTCTCCGCCGGGCGGCCCGGCACGACACCATCCGTTGGCCCGCGCCTCTCCTGCGAAACGATTGCCGGGTTGCGGCGCCGGCGCTCGTAGTGGAATTCGCGGACCGTTCGTCCGAGCTCGACGATCAGGTTGTGCAGGTCATCCGCGTCCTCGCTCGAACGACGGGCAAGCTCGGCGCTGGCATCCACCTCGCCGACGAGACTGGAGACGTTGCCTGTGAGGCCGTGAAGGCCATCCGCCTGCGCGACCGACCGGCGGGCAATCTCCCCGATCGTTTCGCTGATCCCGCCGACTTCACCGGCAATGGAACCGATGGCACCCTGCGTATGGGCGACGATCTTCACGCCCGCATCAACCTGCGCCTTGGTGGTGGCGACCAGTGTCTTGATCTCGCGGGCGGCCTCGGCGGAGCGCTGCGCAAGGGCGCGGACCTCCTGGGCGACGACGGCAAAGCCGCGTCCGCTGTCGCCGGCCCGCGCCGCCTCGATCCCGGCATTGAGCGCCAGAAGATTGGTCTGGAAGGCGATCTCGTCGATTGCTCCGATGATGCGACCGATGTGTTCGGCCGATGTCTCGATGTCCGCCATCGCCGCAATGGCGCGTCCTGCGACCTCACCGCTGCCGTCGACGGAGCGACGGGCCGCGGCGACCGCCGTTTCCACAGCTTTCGTCTGTTCGGCGGTGATGCGGGCTTCGTCCAGCAGCGCCCCAAGCGCCGCTCCCGCGTCCTGCAGTTCGTCCGAATGCTGTCCCGCACGCCCGGCGAAGTCGGATGAGGCAGACACGACCGACGCAAGCGCACCCTCGGCAGCCCGCGCCCTCTCCTCCGAGGCGATCATCGCCGCCTGCACCTGCTCCAGCGCCGTATTGAGGTCACGGGCCAAGCCCTCGTAGGCCTCGGGCACCTCGCCCGAGATACGCTGATCGAGATCCCGATCGGCGAAGGCCCGGATGGTCGGGCCGAAGATCGCGTCGACATCGGCGCGCTCGCGGTCGCGCAGTTCGGTGAGCTCGCGATGGTGACGAAGCCGCAATTCGTTGAAGCGCAGTGAGACGGCAATCTCGACATCGACCATGACGACACGCACCAGCACGTCGACGAGCTCGGCGAGCTCACGGGCGCGCCTGCGGCCGGATGGCATGAAACCCGAGCCTGCGATCTCCCCGAGAACGCCGCCGATCAGGTGTTCGAGCACGACGGCGTGGCCGGCGACGTGCCAGCGCGGATCGAGCCCCATCTTGCTTTCGCTGTCGGAGAGAACCTTGACGCGTTCCGCATAGAGCCCGTCGAAGCGGGCATCCGTCAGAACATCCCAGTGGGAGGCCAGGAGATCATGCAGGCGTTCGAGCTGCCGCTCGCTGGTGAAATTCCGGGCCGCATCCGGAAAGGTCTGATAACGCTGGAAGACGTCACGAAGCCCCTTCTTCATGCTTTCGTCGAGCAATGGGCGATGTCGTCTCAACTGCTCGCAGTCGGCCTGTTCGAGCCCGGCAAAGCGCAACCTGTCGCGCAGGCTGCCGCCCTGCGCCCCCGCTGTCCGATCTGCCGGCGAAACCTGCGCCAAGACAATGTTCCTCACTGAGGTCCGGCGTGGAGCCGGACGGACTGAAATGGTCCCGGGATGTCTTGCGTATCTGCACTCACGCCACGTCGCGGAAGAGCGGGCTCTCGCCCGGCAGCCACCGAAGACTGTTCCCTGAACTGCTTCAATGAAAAGGACATACCGGACCGAGACCGGTACGACGGGCTGGCGTCATGCCTCGAAGGGATTCACGGCCGGCGGAATCCCATTCCGACGTATCCTCCAATCTTTATGGTTAATTGGTTGCTCTAAGGTTAACAAAATCCTTCCGGCAGAGACCGCCTTCCCGTCGGCCCCGGAGCAGATGCGGCTCCAGCAGGAACAAAAGCGGCAAACCTGCATTTCGCCCCTATCGAGACGGAGGATTTGTCTTGGCGGTGCGCGCGATCTGGAGAGGCCATCTTTCGGTCGGGGAACTGATTTGCCCGGTGACGCTCCACGGCGCTGCGTCCGAAGCAGAGCGCGTATCTTTCCATATCATCAATCGTGAGACCGGCCACCGCGTGCGTCGACGGTTTGTCGACGGCGAAAGTGGCAAGCCGATCGAGGACGAGGATATCGTCAAGGGCTACGAGACGCCGGGCGGAGACTTCGTGATCCTCGATCCGGAGGAGATCAAGGCCGCGGTGCCGAAGAGTGACAAGCGGCTCGAGATGCAGGCATTCATCGCCTGCGACGACGTCGACACGACCTTCTTCGAAAGACCCTATTTCGTGGCGCCGGCCGACAAGGATGCCGCGGAGGCCTATGTGCTCATCCGCGAAGCCATGGAGGAGAAGAAGGTGACCGGTCTCGCGCGAACCGTCCTCTTCCGGCGGGTCCGGACGCTGCTCGTTCGCCCGCATGGGGAGGGCATGATCGCAACCACCCTCAATTTCGACTATGAGGTCCGCAGCGACACGGAGATCTTTGAGGAGATTTCCGACATCCGCGTTTCGGGAGAGATGCTCGATCTCGCGCGCCACATAATCGAGACGAAGATGGGGCGGTTCGAGCCCTCCGAGTTCGACGACCGCTACGAACAGGCGGTTGCCGAACTCGTCAAGGCGAAGCTCGCCGGTCGCCGGCCGAAGAAGCTCCGAAAGGTCGAGACGGGGAAGGTCACCGACCTGATGGAAGCATTGCGGCGCAGTGCGGGTGTCGAGCGCGCGGATACGAAGCGCGGCAAGACAAAAAAAGCGACCGGACGCGAGGCCGGGCAGCGCAGAAAGGCAGGCTGATCCCGTGTCCCTGCAAACCTATCGCAAGAAGCGGAATTTCCAGGGGTCTCCCGAACCACGGGGAGGCGAGCGCGCCGTCTCCGGCAACAGCTTCGTGATCCAGAAACACGCCGCCCGGCGCCTGCATTACGACTTCCGCCTGGAGATGGACGGTGTCCTCAAGAGCTGGGCCGTCACCCGCGGCCCAAGCCTCGTGCCGGGGGAGAAGCGGCTCGCCGTTCATGTCGAGGATCATCCGATCGAATACGGCGGGTTCGAAGGCAGCATCCCGAAGGGGCATTACGGCGCCGGCAATGTCATCATCTGGGACCGCGGGACATGGCAACCGATCGGCGACATGCACAAGGCCTATCGCAAGGGCCATCTCGAATTTGAGCTCGACGGGGAAAAGCTCAGCGGCCGATGGCACCTCGTCCGCATGGCCGCCAACGGCGAAAAGCGCGAGAACTGGTTGCTCATCAAGGGCGAGGACGAGGCTGCGCGCCAGGAAAGCGACCCGGACATCCTCAAGGAGCAGCCGCTGTCGGTGGTCTCCGGCCGCGACGTCGATGATGCCGGAGACCCGCCCAGAAAACCGGCACGGGCGCGCGGCAACGGAAAGGACGTGCAGGCGACCGCGCAAACGATGACAGATCCGGCGGCGGTCAAGGGATCGCGGAAGGCCCCCATACCCGACTTCGTCGATCCCGAGCTTGCAACCCTGGTCAAGGCAGCGCCGAAGGGCAAGCACTGGCTTCATGAGGTGAAGTTCGACGGCTATCGCTTGCAGGCGAGGTTCGAAGGCGGCACGGTGCGACTGCTGACGCGCAGCGGCCTCGACTGGACCGACCGCTTCGGACAGGCTCTCGTCGCCGAGCTCAAGGCGCTACCCGTGAAAAGCGCGATCCTGGACGGAGAGGTGGTGGTCGAAGGCCAAGCCGGCGCAAGCAGCTTCTCGCAGCTCCAGGCTGACTTGAGCGAAGGTCGCTCCGACCGCTTTCTCCTCTATCTCTTCGACCTCCTCTATCTCGACGGCGTAGACCTGCGAGGCGCGAAGCTCACGGACCGCAAGTCGCTGCTGCGGCGGGTGGTTCCCGACGATGCCGAGACCTTGCGTTACAGCGAGGACTTCGCCGAGAGCGGCGAGATGGTGCTGCGTCATGCCTGCCGGCTCAGCCTGGAGGGCATCGTCTCGAAGCGGGCGGATGCACCCTATCGGTCGGGACGCGGGCGCGACTGGGTCAAATCGAAGTGCTCGGCGCGGCAGGAGCTTGTGATCGGCGGCTACGTCCCCTCCTCGGTCACCCGAGGGGCGATCGGATCGCTGGTCATGGGGCACTACGACGAGAAGGGCCATCTCTCCCATGCCGGCCGCGTCGGCACCGGCTACAGCGCCGCCGTGGCCAAGCAGCTCTACCGCACCTTGAGCCCCCTCCAGCAGGAGGAGTCGCCTTTCACCGGGCGTCTCTCCGCGACGGAACGGCGCGATGTCGTCTTCGTGCGGCCGGAGTTCGTCGCCGAAATCGAGTTCCGCGGCTGGACGGCGGATGCCCATCTGCGGCATGCTTCCTTCCGCGGTCTGCGGGAAGACAAGGCGGCGCGCGAGGTGGTGCAGGAAACGACAGCCAAGGACGCGAAAGACACGCCGCCGAAGCGCAGCGTAGCGCTCACCCATGCCGATCGCATCTACTGGCCGGAGGCTGGCGTCACCAAGGCCGGCCTCGCCGACTACTACCTGCAAGTCTGGCCCTTTATGGCGCCCTTCATCGTCCATCGTCCGCTGGCGCTTCTGCGATGCCCGGAAGGCATCTCCGGCTCCTGCTTCTTTCAGAAACATGCGTGGCGAGGCATGCGCAAGGAGATCAGGCAGGTCGATGATCCGAAGGAAAGCGGCGACGAGCACTACGTCGCCATCGAGGACCTCGATGGGCTGCTCGGGCTGGTGCAGGGTGGCGTTCTGGAAATCCACCCCTGGGGATCGACGCTCGACGCGTGGGAAAAGCCGGACATGGTGAACATGGATCTCGATCCGGGTCCGGACGTCTCCTGGGAGCGTGTGATCGAAGCGGCACGCGAGGTGCGCAAGCGCTTCGCCGACATCGGTCTCACCGGCTTCGTCAAGACGTCGGGCGGCAAGGGCCTGCATATCGTCGCACCGCTGAAACCGAAGACCGAGTGGCCCGACGTCAAGGCGGCCATGAAGGCGGTCGCGGAGGCCATGGCGGCGGATTCCCCGGAAAGCTACGTCGCGACGGTCTCCAAGGCGAAGCGCAAGGGCAAGATCCTGGTCGACTACCTGCGCAACGGCCGCGGCGCCACGGCCGTTGCGCCCTATTCCACGCGGGCGAGAGAAGGGGCAGCCGTGTCCATGCCGCTCGCCTGGGAGGAACTGACGCCGGCGATCGGCCCGGCCCACTTCACCGTCAACAATGCAACGGCGCGCCTGTCGCAGCTTTCTGCCGATCCGTGGAAGGATTTCCGCGCCGCCGAGGTCGTGCTCAAGCCGGTAAAGCCGGCGCGTCGGCGCTGAGCTCCCGTCGTCCCCGCATGGAGAACGTGACGCCGGGTGATCGTGCGCGTCAGCGGCGCGGAGAGCGACGCTCGGATGAGAGGCTCTTGCGCAGGGCGCTCATGATGTCGATGACGTTGCTCTCCGGCGCCGGCTCCCTCTTCTGCGGCTGCGGCGCTTTCTTTTTTCCCTTCCGACGCGCCCGGATGATGTCGTGCAGACGTGCCTCCACGGGGTCGGTCACCATCTCGGGGCTCCATTTTTCCATCCGCTCGGCGATCACCTTGCGCATCATCGACAGGGCTTTCCCCGACGGCTTCGCCTTGCCCGCGGCGGAGAACAGGTTCTCCGCATCGCGCACTTCGTCGCCGAAGCGCAGCGTCCAGACGATCATGCCCTTGCCCCGCGGGAGCAGAAGCACGGGATGCTCCCGCCTATAGAGAACGAGGCGAGCGATCCCGGCCGTTCCGGTCTTCGCCATTGCCTCGCGGATCACGGAGAATGCTTCCTCACTCACCTTGTCGGCGGGTGCGAGGTAGTGCGGCTTGTCATACCAGATCCAGCCGATGGAGGAGGCCGGGACGAACTGCTCGATGTCGATGGTCCGTGTACTCTCGAGGGCGACGTCATCGAGTTCCTCGTCCTCGAAAAGGACGTAGTCGCCCTCATCCCGCGGAAAGCCCTTCAGCTGATCCTCCTCCTCGACTGGTTTGCCGTTCTCCGCGTCGACATATTCGCTGACGACCTGGTGGCCGGTACGACGGTCGACATTCCGGAAACGCAGCTTGGCCGAGGCGGTGACCGCCGGCGTCATCGTCACCCGACAGGTGACGAGCGAGAGCTTGAGGTAGCCTTTCCAGAAGGCGCGTTGCTGGGGCATGTGATCCCCTTCCGTAGGTTCCCGTCGCCCTGATGGAGGCGACGGGAGTCAGTCTTTCCAAGAAGCAGGAAGGACATTACTTGCTGGGCGTTGGCTGGCCCTGGGTCTGACCATCAGTGCCAGTCGATGGCGGCGGAGTGGTGGTCTGGTCGGCAGGGGCGGCAGGGGCGGCCGGTGTGGCCGGAGTCGTCTGCTCAGTGGCAGGCGCCTGTTCGGTCGTCGTCGACTGTTTGTTCTCGTCGCTGCAGGCGGCGAGGAATGCGAGTCCGAAGGCAAGAACTATCGTCTTCTTCATGGTCGTTGATACTCCGTTCGACACGTGAAATCATTGCCCTCGCAATTTGTTCCTTCTGCGGCAAAGCAACGAATTGGTGTAGGAGACCGAGAGACCCATGAAAGACCTGACACGGCAGGATATCGAAGGACGCCTGAACGCCCATCGCGAACTTCTGGTCACTATCCTTTCCCTTTTGATGAAGGAGCCGGCCGGAGCGCAAATCATCCGCTACCTCGAGCAGGACGACATGCCGCTCGACGGCGCGGAAGATCCGGGGCTCACGCCGTCCGCCGGCTATGCCCGGGAGGCGGTAATGGCCGACGAAGTGCGGGCGGTGCTCGATGCCGCCCGCGCCCGGGCAGCGGCATCGTGATCGCCATCACCCCGCGGTAACGCCCCCGTCTCAATAATCCGCCAGAGGCGCGTTGATCGCCCGGCGCGGTGGCCAGGGATTGTGAAACATCGCCTCCTCGGGGATCGGATGCCCGTGGAAGAGCGCATAGTTGACGTGGCCAGGCGTGCACTCCGCCTCCGAAATGTAGTCGAGGATGAGGTGCCGCCAATGTTCGCAGGCGGAGATGTCGGGATCGACCGTTCCGTCGAGAGTGACCTCGGTCGGCACCAGCACGTCGGTGTGATAGAGTGCCCCGCAGGTTTCTTGAACAAATAAATGACTTGCTCATATATTTAAACGTCGGCTGGAAATTTCATGAAATGCGTGCAATGTGAGCAACAATAACGCTAATTCATACGAAATGAAGGTGGAGGTAACAGTTCCTCGCGTATCATCAGAGAACGCTTGATGTATGATCTAAACATACATATTATCAGCGGATGACCAAGGTATCGAACATGCTCGGCGCACTGGCGATCATCCTCGCGGACGAGATGCGCGAGGCCGTCGACGAGGCGCTTAGAACCACAGGCGAAACGGCGGCAGCGCTGATCATGCTCGGCGCCCATCCGGGGGTTCAGATCGGCGAACTGGCAACGGCCCTGCACCTTACTCACAGCGGCGCTGTACGTCTGGTCGACCGGCTACAGAAGGAAGAACTCGTCCGGCGCGAGATGGGTCGGGATTCGCGAACCGTGGTCCTCAGCCTCACGCGGGAAGGAGCCAAACGCCGGCTTGTCGCCTTACGGCAGCGGGACCGCGTGCTCGAGCGGGCGCTTGCCCATCTTTCCGACACCGAAGCAGACGCTCTCGGTCGCAGCGTCGACAAGATGCTACGCGGCTTGCTGACGAAAAAAGAACACGGCTATCGTTATTGCAGGATGTGCGACGAAGATACTTGCGTGCCTGAGCATTGCCCGGTCGAAGAGCGATGGGAGGAATTGTTCGGATGAGCGAAACGCTTGCAACCTCGCTCGCAGTTGCGGGCAAACGCCGCTGGATCGCCGTATCCGCGATGATTGGATCGGCCGCTTGCTGGGGCTTTGCGACCGTCATGTCCCGCGACCTTCTCGACACGATGTCATCGAGTGCGCTGCTGGTGGTTCAACTGACGGCCAGCGTTGCTGCACTTCTGCTCCTCGCCATCCCGAATGCACCCTGGCGATACCGCTCGAATGGAATCGGACAGGCCGCCTTGATCGGCATCCTTGAACCAGGGCTCACCTATACGATCGGACTGGTCGGCCTTTCACTCACCTCCGCCAACAGCGCATCGGTGATCAGTGCGTCCGAGCCGGTGTTGATCGTGTTGGTCGCCTGGCTGCTTCTGCGCCAACGCCCGTCACCCGCGCTCATCGGCTGCATCGGGCTCGCGGTCGTCGGGCTACTACTGGTATCCGGGGAGGCACTCGTCGAGCGTGGACAGACAAGCTCGGCCGGAGACAGTCTGATTGTGCTGGCGACGCTGTTTGCCGCGAGTTACGTGGTGTTGTCATCAAGGGTGACCGGAGATTTTCCCGCGGCTACCCTCGCTTCAGCCCAGCAGATCGTCGGCTTGGCCTTCGCAGTCGGTGTTTTTCTGATCGTACAAAGCGCCGGTCTGGAACGGCAGACCCTCACTGCGCTTTCACCCGGGGTGCTCGCCTATGCGGCGTTCTCGGGCGTCATCCAGTATGCCCTTGCCTTCTGGCTCTATCTCGTCGGCCTACGGTATCTCTCGCCGGCCGCCGCAGGTCTCTGGTTGACACTGGTGCCCGTCTTCGGTCTCATCGGCGCTTATGTGTGGCTGCATGAGATTCCGACGGGCTGGATGATCGCCGGTGCGGCACTGATCATCGGTGCGGTCGTCATCGGCCGGTCGCAGGAATAGATACGGCACGACACGCAGTCCCTCAGTGCCCGGACTGGTCGTTCTCGATCTCGAAGGCGCGGAATGGAGCTTTCAGGATCCAGGTCATGCCGTCGCGGCGATAGTGAAGTTCCACCTTTCCGCCGAAAGCGCTGGCGGCATGGCGCTCGATGATCGTCGTGCCGAAACCGCGGCGATGTGGCTCCTCCACGGGAGGTCCACCGCTCTCCGCCCAGCAGATTTCGAGCATCGGCCCGAGGTCACCTTCGGCGATGTGCCACTTCACGAGAATCCGGCCGCTCGGCATCGAAAGCGCCCCGTACTTCACCGAGTTCGTCCCGAGTTCGTAGAACACGAGGCCGAGATTCTGCACCGCCTGGGTATTCAGAGTGAAATCCCTGCCCACTAGGGTCACACGGTCGCACGAGCCCGCAACGGTGGAGAGCTGAAGGTTGACGAGTTGCGACAACGGGATACCGACCCATTGTTCGCGCGCAAGCGCCTCGATGGAGCGAGCAAGGCCGGAGAGACGGCCACCGATGGCCGCCTGAAACTCCTCCATGTTGCTGCTCTTCCGGGAGATCTGGCGCATCATGGACTGCACCAGGGTGAGGATGTTCGTCGTGCGGTGGACCAGCTCATTGAGGACCAGGTGAACGCGATCCTCCGCCTGGCGCCGGTCGAAGGATGCGTTGGAGAGTGCTATGGCGACCTGGTTCGCCTCGGTGATCTTCGTCACAACCGGAGAGACGATTTCTCCTTCACCGATCTGCTCGGCCATCGCGGTGATCTGCCTCACCGACCGGCGCAGCTGCTGGGCGACTGCCCAGGCCACCAACAGACTGAGGACCAACAGGATCGAGCTGCCGAAAAAGAGGCGGCGCCAGGTGCTCATGAGAGTTTCTTGCGCGGAGGAGATCGGCCCCCAGGTCACGGTTCGCCAGCTCCAGCCGGGAATTCGGTAGTAGCCGACCAGTGTCTGCGGATCGGATTCCGGGACGGCGGCGCTGTCATTGCCCCCCGTCATTACGTCCACCATCTCCTTCGGAAAGGGGGTTCCGGAAGGCTGATTATCCGGCCCGCTCGACACCACCACGTCGCCGTTTGCATCGATGATCGCTGCGGACCAGCCGGGCGGCAGCGCGTCCGTTGCCGTCATGCTGGACAGGTCGCCGGCATCCTGGGCGAGGATCATGGCCGCAGCATTCGGCGACTGCTCCCGCGTCAGCGGCATGGTGACGTTGAACACCCACCGCTGGCTCGTCGCGCCGAAGAAGATATCGGAAACCTCGATCTGTCCCGATGAGAACGCGGACTGCAAGGCTGGCACATTGGACATTCGTTGCAGCGGCTTGCCCGGCGGTACGCGCGTATTCATGAGCTGCTCGCCCTGCCGGTCCACGAGCAGGAGATAGAGCGAGCTCGCCCGCAGGCTGGATGCGGTTCGGTCCTGAAAGGCGACGAGGTCGCCCGACTTCAACTCGGGTGAGGTCGACAGCAACCGCAGCGTAGTGGCCATCTCCTGGAGCCGGCGTTCGACGCTGCGACCGATCACCTGGGCATCTTGGGCCGTCTCACGGCGTAGTGTCGCCCGCTCGCCGTTCTCGAGCTGCACCAGCAGGAAGACCACGAAACCGAGGAACGGCAAAATCGTAAGCGCCGCCATCGCCATGAGATAGATGCCAAGCGACGTGGTCGGAAAGAATCGGGATAACCCGCCTGCGGCCCTAGATCGTGCCAGAGTTCCTCGGGGAAACGTAAGCAACATCGCACGCCATGACATCCTCGCCCTTTCTCCAGCCTTAAACATTAGTGATAGCGCAGGTTCCGGCCACTGCCAACCGCCACACGGCCAGGTTTCGGAACAATCGCACCCCACGCATGGTTGGGTCGCGCAGAGAGGCGATCGTTCGACCGAACCGCCGATATCCGGAAACTCCCGACAATCAAGGAAAGGCAGAGCAATGGACAAATTCTCCGGCGACGGGACCAGAACAGCGGGTGAACAGCGCGAGATCCAGAAGGAGGTTGCAAACGCCGATGC
>DATGWU010000229.1:0-9528 GCA_035299345.1 Rhizobium sp. | reverse complement strand
TCTTTGCGGCGCTCGCGCTGGTGGAAACCGCGGCCCCGCTTGCGCGCGGCATCGCCGAGCTCGGCAAGATGATGGATGCGGCGCGGAGGGTCGAAAGCCAGTTCGCCGACGAACCCGAAGCGGCTCCTTCCGAAATGGCGTTGCCATCCGTCGCCTCCAGTGACCCGTCGCTGCTGCTTTCGGGCAACGGCTTGGTCTATCAACGGGGAAACCGCGTGCTTTTCGAGGGGCTGGATTTCTCCGTTGGCCGCGGAGAGACGCTGGCACTCATCGGCGAAAGCGGTTCGGGGAAGACCACCCTTCTCAACATCATCCGTGGTCTCGTCGAACCTGCGGGAGGCGTCGTTCGTCTCGAGGGCCGGGCGATCGCGAGCCTCGCGGAGGCGGAGCGCGCCGCGCGCATAGGCTATCTGCCGCAGCGTGCCACGCTGGTCGGCGGCACGATCGCCGACAATCTGCGCCTCGCAGCCCCGACGGCCGATGACGACATGCTCTGGGAGAGCCTGCGGATCGCCTGTCTCGATGAGGTGGTGGCCGCGAAAGGAGGCCTTGGGCACGCTCTGGGCGAGGGCGGGCAGGGCCTTTCGGGGGGCGAAAGGCGAAGGCTTGCGCTCGCCCGCATGCTGTTGCGCCGGCCTTCCGTCATGCTCCTCGACGAGCCGACCGAGGGATTGGACGTCGAGACCGCCTGCGATATACTTGCGCTACTGCGTTCGGCTTTTCCGCGAGCCGCGATAGTGGTCGCCGCCCATCGTGCAGAGGAGCGCGCCTGGGCCGATCACGCGCTTGAAATAGGTTCTCCTTAGGCGCTTCCGGCACCGGTTTTCCGGGGGCAAACGACGTTGATCCACCTCATGGACGATACCCGGGTCATGGATATGATGGCTCATATCCTTCCTCCCAAGCTCAATCCTGAGACCAATCGAGAGCAAGATCATGGAAATCGACATAGTCGAACTGTCACGCCTGCAGTTTGCGATGACGGCAATGTATCACTTTCTCTTCGTGCCTCTCACGCTCGGCCTCTCCATCATCGTCGCGATCATGGAGACGGTCTATGTCATGACGGACCGTCCGATCTGGCGGCAGATGACGAAATTCTGGGGCACGCTGTTCGGCATCAACTTCGTGCTCGGGGTGTCCACCGGCATCACCATGGAATTCCAGTTCGGCATGAACTGGAGCTATTACAGCCATTATGTCGGCGACATCTTCGGTGCGCCGCTGGCGGTCGAAGGGCTCATGGCCTTCTTCCTCGAGGCGACCTTCGTCGGCCTGTTTTTCTTCGGCTGGGACAAGCTCTCCAAGCGTGCCCACCTGGTCGTCGCCTGGCTCGTGGCCATCGGCTCGAACCTTTCCGCCTTGTGGATCCTCATCGCCAACGGCTGGATGCAGAACCCGGTCGGCGCTGAGTTCAATCCGATGTCGATGCGCATGGAGATGACGTCATTCTTCGACGTCGTCTTCAACCAGGTCGCGCAGGCGAAATTCGTCCATACGGTTTCGGCAGGCTACGTCACCGCCTCCGTCTTCGTGCTCGGCGTCTCCGCATGGTACCTGTTGAAGGGGCGCCACACGGAGCTTGCCCGGCGGTCGATCGCGGTGGCGGCCTCGTTCGGCCTCGCCTCGGCACTCTCCGTCGTCGTTCTCGGCGACGAATCCGGCTATTCGGTCACCCATGACCAGAAGATGAAGCTCGCGGCCATCGAAGGCATGTGGGAAACCCAGCCGGCGCCTGCGTCGTTCACGCTTGTCGGCATTCCCGACCAGGAAGCACGCGAAACTCATTACGCCCTTCACATCCCCTATGTGATGGGCCTGATCGGAACGCGTTCGCTGACCGGCGAAATCCCCGGCATTTCCGAACTCGTGCAACAGGCGGAAGACCGTATCCGCTCCGGTCAGATCGCCTATGATGCGCTGATGACCTACCGTGCCAACAAGGGCGTAGTTCCGGACGAGGTCCGTGCGACCTTCGAAGAACACAGCAAGGATCTCGGCTTCGCCCTGCTCTTGAAGCGCTATATCGACGATCCGCGTCAGGCGACCGAAGAGCAGATCAAGATGGCCGCCAACGACACGGTGCCGACCGTCTGGCCGCTCTTCTGGGCTTTCCGCCTGATGGTCGCCCTCGGCTTCTCCTTCATCGTCGTCATGGCCTGGTTCTTCTGGATGGCTTCTTTCCGCAGGATGCAGTTCCCGCGTATCGCCCTGTGGCTCGCCGTCATCATCATTCCGACGCCGTGGATTGCCGCCGAGCTCGGCTGGTTCGTCGCTGAATTCGGTCGCCAACCCTGGACCGTCGACGGCGTGCTGCCGACGGCGCTCTCCGCCTCGCATCTCTCGGTGACGGAGCTTCTGATCACGCTCGCCGGCTTCGTGCTGTTCTACACCGTGCTCTTCGTCATCGAGATGGGCCTGATGCTGAAATACATCCGCAAGGGACCCTATCTCGACGTGCCGGAAACCGATCAGTGGCAGAAGCGGCATCGCGACCGGCTGACAAACCCGTCGGCTCTCACCCAACCTGCGGAGTAAGACCATGATACTCTATCAACTCCTCGACTTCGAACTGCTGCGGGTCATGTGGTGGGTCCTGCTCGGCGTGCTGCTCGGCGGCTTTGCGCTCACCGACGGCTTCGACATGGGCGTCGGTGTGCTCCTTCCCTTCGTCGGCAAGACGGACACGGAACGGCGCATCGCCATCAACACCATCGGCCCCGTCTGGGAAGGCAACCAGGTCTGGTTCATCCTGGGTGGCGGGGCGATCTTCGCGGCCTGGCCACCGCTCTATGCCGTCAGCTTCTCGGGCTTCTACCTCGCCATGTTCGCGGTACTGGCGGCCCTGATCCTCAGGCCAGTCGGCTTCAAGTACCGCTCCAAGCGCGACAGCGCGACCTGGCGGAGCGCATGGGACTGGGCGCTGTTCATCGGGGGTGCCGTGCCGGCCCTGATCTTCGGGGTCGCCATGGGCAATGTCCTGCAGGGCGTGCCGTTCCGCTTCAACGAAGACCTGATGATCTTTTATGAAGGGTCCTTCTTCGGCCTGCTCAATCCCTTCGCGCTGCTTGCGGGTCTCGTGTCGCTGGCGATGCTCGTCATGCACGGTGCCGCCTGGCTGCAGCTCAAGACCGAGGGTCCGGTGCGGGAGCGTGCCCGCAAGTACGGCTCCGCCGCCGCGGCCGTGACGATCGTTGCCTATGCGCTTGCCGGTGTCTGGTTGGCTTATGGGATCGCCGGTTATGCCATCATCGGCTCCCCCGTCACCGACGGCCCGTCCAACCCGCTGCTCGGCGAGGTCGCGCGTTCGCCCTCATGGTTTGCGGCCTATGCCGCACGGTCGTGGATTGCGGTTGCCCCGGTTCTCGGGTTTGTCGGTGCGGTCTTGGTGTTCCTCGGCTTCAGGGCCGGTCGCGAGGTCTCGACGCTCCTGTTCTCGAAACTTTCGATCGCCGGCATCATCGCCTCGGTCGGGCTGACGATGTTCCCGTTCATCCTGCCGTCCTCGCTCGATGCGAAATCGTCGCTGACGGTCTGGAATTCGTCCTCGTCGCACCAGACGCTCTTTGTCATGCTGGTGATGGCCGTGATCTTCGTGCCGATCATCCTCGCCTACACCGCCTGGGTCTACAAGGTGCTCTGGGGCAAGGTGACCGAGGCGGACGTCACCGAGAACAGCAGCACCGTCTACTGAGGGAGAAACAACAATGTGGTATTTCGCCTGGCTTCTCGGCCTGCCGCTCGCGGCGATCTTCGCCGTCGTCAACGCCATGTGGCTCGAAATGCAGGAAGACCGTGCGGTGATGGGCGGCTCGCCCGACGACGCCGACACCGCGGTGTGATGAGTTGAAGTCGGGGCGGCGCTGCCGCCCCGCTTTTCAGCGTATGGGTCCGGTCAGGCGGTTTTCGGCGTGACCTGGCAGTTCCAGGGCAATGGTTCATCGATCCGATTGGCCGGATGGCCTGCGGTGCGTGTGAGGACATTGCCGAGACGGGCCTCGGGGTCGATACCGTTCAGCTTTGCGGCTTCAGTGAGAGAAAGAATACCTCACGCCCACGCACCACCGCGATCTGATCCGGCGAATGACCGGTCTTTCCGCTTAGGCAAAGATCTGCATGCTCCGCACTACGAGCGGGATTATGCCGCGCTGCTGATCATGGTGCGTCGCCGGGTGGAACCGGCACCGTCGCCTGGAGCCCCGGGCGAATCCCGAAGAGCCGGGCGATCACCCCAAGCTCTTGAGATAGATCGACAGCAATTGCGTCTGCGAGGAAATGCCGAGCTTGCGATAGACGTTGCGGCGATGAACCTTGACGGTTCCGGTCGAGATGCCGAGCCGAAGACCGATTGATTCCGACGAATGCCCTTGCAGGACGAGTTCGACGATGGCGGCTTCCCGGTCGGTCAGATTGAGATCGCGCCACACCCGTTCCGCGGCGGGTTGGGCAGCCTTGCGCCCGCTTCTGCCGCGCTTGGCGATAGCCAGGTCGAAGCGGCGTCCGAGATCGGGCCAAGCGTGGCGGACGAGGGCGGCCACCACCGGTTCCGCCTTCTTCAGCAGCGCGAATTCGGCAGCGGAAAATACCCCCGACTGCTCCCGCCGCATCAGCGAGAGAACGACCGTGATGCCGTTGTCGAGCGCGACGAAGAAGCCGATTTCTTCGGCCAGTCCCGTCTGGGTATAATAGCTGCGGAAGTATTCGCTGGAGAAGAACCGGTCTGGCGCCAGCTCCCGCATGCGCCAGACACCGGGCTTCGGCTGCTGCGCTGCCCTGTAGAAGGGATCGAGCAGATAGGGTCCAGCCTGATACATGCTGACGAAGACGACATGCTCCTCGGCCGTGAAGGTGCTGTAGAGATCGATCGGACGTTCCTGCCCGCGATAGGCAAAGACGACGATATAGTCGAAGCGGAGCAGGCTCTTCATCAGCTCATGGAAGGCGGGCCCCGCCGCATCCTCGCCGGGAGCCCCCTGGCCCACCAGTCGCCCCATGACTTTGAACAAGGCTTCAAGATCCATGCCGACATCCATCCGATTGCAAAAAAGAGCAGCAGATGCTCCTGGGGTATACACCCTCCACATCCGGAAACGGCTTGGAATACCTCTTTCGGGGTATATACCGCAATCGACCAGCTTGAATAGGTTTGACGCAGACGGTGTGAAGCCGGGCGATCGCGAGAGGACCCGGCATTCAGAAAAACAACCGCGGGGAATATGACGTGACAGCGCCTTCGACGAACGACATCGAGTTTCGTTCGGTCGCCAAACGCTATGGCAGCGTGACGGCCGTATCGGATATCAATCTGGCCGTGCCGAAGGGTGCGTTCGTAGCCCTGCTCGGACCGTCGGGTGGCGGCAAGACCACGTGCCTGAGGATGATCGGCGGCTTCGAGCAGCCGAGCGAAGGTACGGTGCTGATCAACGGCCGCGAGATGAATGGCGTGCCGCCCTATCGCCGCCCGGTCAACATGGTCTTCCAGCACTACGCGCTGTTTCCGCATTTCAACGTCGAGGAGAACGTCGCCTACGGGCTGAGGCAGCAGCGGCCGAAGCTTGGCGCCGCCGAAATCGCCAACCGGGCGCGCGAGGCGCTGGAAATGGTGCGGCTCGGCGGCTTCGAAAAACGCCGCGTGCATGAAATGTCCGGCGGCCAGCAGCAGCGGGTGGCGCTGGCCCGCGCCATCGTCAACAAGCCCTCGGTGCTGCTGCTGGACGAGCCGCTGGCGGCCCTCGACAAGAAACTGCGCACAGCCATGCAGATCGAGCTGCAAACCCTGCAGCGCGAGCTCGGCATCACCTTCGTGCTCGTCACCCACGACCAGGAAGAGGCGCTTTCGATGAGCGACATGGTCTGCGTGATGAACGCCGGCCGCATCGTCCAGATGGACAGGCCCCAGGCAATCTACGACCACCCGGCCGATCTCTTCGTGGCCGATTTCGTCGGCAAGACCAATCGCATCGCCGCCACGCTGGAGGCCGACGGAACGACGATCAGGCTCTCGAACGGCATGGCGCTGGGACGAGACGGCAAAGGAATGATGGCACCCGGCGCCGTGACCCTCGCGTTGCGCCCCGAGGCAATCGACCTCGTCCGGCAACAGCCGACGCACAGCGGTGGGCTCGCCGGCACGGTTACCCACCGCATCTTCCTCGGCTCGACCGCCGAATATCAGATCAACGTCGACGGGCTGGGCGATTTTCTCGTCACGGCCGACCGGCGCAGCGTGCAGGAAAGCGATCTCGTCGAACCGGGCGAACGGGTCGTTCTGACATTTGATCCCGGCAAAATGCATGTCTTTCCGGCCTGAGGAACGGCCGTACTTGTCAAGACAAAAAAGGGAACAGCGTTATGACAAAGTGGTACAGAGAGAATGCCCCGGTGACTGCCGAGCAATTGAGCGACGAATGGATGCGCCTGAAGCGCGGTTCCGTTTCGCGCCGTCACTTCCTCGGTGTCACCGGTCTCGGCCTCGCCGCAGCTGTGCTCGGCCGCCAGCCTGGCGCCTTCAATGCCAATGCCTATGCCGGCGATCTCGGCACGACCATGTCGCTCGCCACCTGGCCGAACTATCATGATCCGGCGACCTTCGAAGCCTTCACTGCCGCGACCGGCGTCGCCGTCGAAGTCAATGTTTTCGGTTCCAACGAGGAAATGCTCGCCAAGCTGCAGGCCGGTGGTACCGGATGGGACCTCTTCGTGCCCACCAACTACACCATTTCGACCTATGTGAAGCTCGGCCTGATCGATCCGCTCGACATGTCGAAGCTGCCTGCCTTCTCTCAAGCCAGCCAGTCGCCGCGCTTCACGTCGGAAGGCGCGGTCGACGGCGTGACCTACGCCGTGCCGAAGAACTGGGGCACGACGGGCATGGCCGTCAACACCGCCAAGATCAAGACCAAGATCACCTCGTGGAAGGATTTCTTCGAGGTGGCCCAGACCGAGGCCGACGGGCGCGCCATGGTGCACGACTATCAGCTGACCACGATCGGCAGCGCACTTGTTTCGCTCGGCTATTCCTTCAACTCGATCAAACCGGAGGAACTGGCCAAGGCAGAAGAACTGCTGATCAAGGTCAAGCCGCATCTCTACGGCATCAACAGCGACTATCAGCCCGGCATGCGCGGCACCGACGCCTGGATGACCATGTGCTGGACCAATGACGGCGCGCAGCTCAACCGCGACATGCCGGAAATCGCCTACATCCTCGGCTTCGACGGCGGCGAGATCTGGACCGACTTCTACGCGATCCCAAAGAGCGCCGCCAACAAGCCGGCCGGCTATGCCCTGCTTAACTTCCTGATGACACCGGAAAACGCCGTCAAGGAACATATCGCCAACGGCGCCCCGACCACCGACAGCCGCGTGATGGCGCTGCTGCCGGCCGACGTGACGTCGAACAAGATCGTCTATCCGGACGAAGCATCGCTCACCCCGCTGGAATTCGGCGCGGCCGTGACGCTGACCGACCCGGCCCGTGCCGAGCTGATGGCGCGGTTCAAGTCTGCTTGATGGTCTTGGCCGGGTAGGGGTGAAAGCCCCTGATCCGGCTATCACCACCTCTCCCCGCTTGCGGGGAGAGGGCCAGGGCGCGGGGCGATCCTTGCTCCATGCCCAATGATTGCCCGCAACCAGGACCACCGCATGGCCTTTACAACGGACACACGAAAGAGACTGGTCACCGCAGCGCTGGTAGCCCCCGCGGCGATCTGGCTGTTCGTCTTCCTCGTCCTGCCCTTCATGGCCATCGTCGTCTTTTCGGTCGGTGAGCGGGCGCCCGAAGGCGGCTACCAGGCGGCCTTCACCTTCGCCCAGTTCGCCAATCTCGGGTCGCGCGCCGCCGCCTTCCGCAACACCATGCTGATTGCACCGCTCGGCGCCTTTCTTTGCCTGATCGTCGCCTATCCGGTCGCCTATCACCTGGCGATCAAGGCCAGTCCGCGATACCGGCTGCTGCTCGTCTCGCTGGTCGTCGTACCCTTCTGGACCAGCCTTTTGGTGCGCACCTATGCCTGGATGTACATCCTCGGCTCGCGCGGCATCCCCAACCTCCTGTCGATGATCGGCATCGAGGACGTGCGGCTGCTGAACACACCGGGCGCCGTGCTGCTCGGCATCGTCTATGGCTACCTGCCGCTGATGATCATGCCGATCTATGTCAGCCTCGAAAAGCTCGACCGCCGGCTGCTCGAAGCCTCGGCCGATCTCGGTGCAAGACCGGTCTCGACCTTCTTCGGCGTCACCTTGCCGCTTTCTCTTCCGGGCGTCATGACAGGTGTGGCGCTGGTCACCATCCTGCTTCTCGGCGAATACCTGATCCCCCAGCTTCTTGGCGGCGGCAAGGTATTCTTCATCGGCAATGCCCTGGTCGACCTCTTCCTCCAGTCGCGAAACTGGCCGTTCGGTTCGGCGATTGCCGTGACGCTGGTGGCGGTCGTCGTCATCGTTCTCAGCGTCGCCATGCGCATCGCTTTCAAGATATCTGGGTCAAGACAGGTGGATCTCGTCTGATGCGCGCGCTCGTCACCTCCGTCTACGTGTTCCTCTATGCACCGATCGCGCTCGTCGTGCTGTTCTCGTTTAATGCGGGCCGCAGCGCTTCCGAGTTCACCGGCTTCTCCACCATCTGGTACGGCAAGGCGCTCACCAACACCTTCCTGATTACGGCTCTGCAGAACAGCCTGCTGATCGCATTCACCAGTGCCGGGCTGGCCGCCGTTTTCGGCACCATGGCAGCGCTCGGCATGGAGCGGCTTGGCCCGCGCGGGCGTGCCATCTTCGACGGCCTGTTCGCCGCGGCCATCGTCGTGCCGGGCGTGGTGATCGGCATCGCCACCCTGGTGGCGCTGGTCGAGGTCTTCTCCTTCGTCAACCCGGCGCTCGCCTCGATCTGGCCGGGCGAAAAGCCGCCGCAGCTCGGGCTTGGCTACGGCTCGATCGTCGCTGCGCACGGCCTCTTTTCGCTGGCGCTGGTGACGATGATCGTCAAGGCGCGGATCGCCAGCCTTGGCCGCGACATGGTCGAGGCGTCGAGCGATCTCTATGCGACGCCGTTCACCACCTTCCGCGAGATCGTCCTGCCGCAGATTCTGCCCTCGGTTCTCGCCGGCTTCCTGCTCGCCTTTACCTTTTCCTTCGACGATTTCATCGTCGCCTTCTTCGTTGCCGGATCCAAGACCACGCTGCCGATCTATGTCTTCGCGTCGATCCGCCGTGGCGTCACGCCGGAGATCAACGCGATTGCCACGCTGGTGCTGGTCGCCTCGCTCTTCCTCATCCTGACAGCTCGCACGCTGATGCGGGACAAAAAAACGCATGCCAGGGAGTAAACCATGATCCTGAAAGACCGCGTCGCGATCGTCACCGGCGCCGGCTCTGGCATCGGCCGGGCGGGCGCTGCCATCATGGCGCGCGAAGGCGCCCATGTCGCCGTCGTCGACCGCAATATCGACGCTGCGGAGACCGTCGTAGCCGAAATCCGTGCGGCGGGCGGCAGCGCCGAGGCGCTCGGGCTCGACGTCACCGACG
>DATGWU010000228.1:0-2273 GCA_035299345.1 Rhizobium sp. | reverse complement strand
TATGCGCCCGACATGGGTTTCTGACCTTCGAGGTCGAAAGGCTACATGTCGTTACCGGCCGAGTGTTTCCATGATCCACGCATGGAAGGCCTTGATCTTGGGCAGGTTCCTCCTGCTTTCGGGATAGGCGAGCCAGTAGTCCCTCCCGTCGTTGAGCATTAGGTCGAAGGGCTGATAGAGCTTTCCGGCAGCGATCTCTTCGGCGAAGTGAGCCGGGTTGAGGATTGCCACGCCCTGCCCTGCCGCCGCGATGGCCGCGTCTATGAGTTGTGTACCGAATTCGTTTCGCGGATACTTTTCGAGCATCGGATCCGGGACACCGGCCGCCTCGAACCACATGCCCCACAATTTGTCGCCGGCGCTGATGATCGGCAGTTTCAACAGGTCGGACGGCTCCCCGATGCCGCCAATGGTTTCGGCGAGCTGCGGACTGAGCATGGGAGTGAAATCGAGATGCATTATCCTTTCGGTCTTTAGCCCCGGCCAGTCACCTCGACCCCAGCGGATCGCGACATCGGCGCTTTCTCTGGCGAAGTCGATGAGGGCGGGGGAGGTCTCAAGCCTCACGGCGATTTGCGGATGGAGGAGTTGGAAGCCGCCGATATAGCGGGACAGCCATTGCTGGGCGAAGGTCGGGGTCGAGTGAATGGTCAGGGTGGTCTGCGTCTTCTCCCGCAAGCGCGTGAGCGCTTCGTGCATGATGGCAAACGCTTCGCCCAATCTCGGCGCCAGCCGTTCTCCCGACTCGGTCAGCGTGATCTGCCGTGGCCGGCGCAGGAAGAGCGGCTCGCCGATGTTCTCCTCGAGCAGTTTGATCTGGTAGCTGACGGCCGTCTGGGTCATGCCGAGTTCGTCGCCAGCGCGAGTGAAACTCATGTGGCGGGCGACCGCCTCGAAGACGCGCAATGCGTTCAGCGGAAACTGTCTCGCCATCTTCATGCATAAGTTCTCCTGATCCATGCAGACGATCATTCGATTGGATTGCGACCGCACAGCAGCGCATTCTACGGCTGTGTCCAACGAATGGAAGGGCGAAAAAATGCTTCTCGATCCGGAAAATAGGGCTGGAAGTTCAACGGACGCCCGGCGCAGATTTCGTTTCTCCGGTCTCGGTTTCCTGCGACACCTCTTTCGGCCACACACCAACAGGCTTGATGTCGGTTCGATGCCGGACTCATTCTTGCGGGATATCGGTTTGCGCGACGGTCGTCGGCCGCGGGGGGCACGCTGCGGCGCGGACGCGTTGCAGACTGCCTTGCTGCATCATCCGCCGCGCAGCGTGTGACGGCTGTTCCGGTCACTTGCCGAGAAGAACGGCCATCAGTTCGGCCGCCACCATGGCGGCGATGACCGCCGGCCGCTTGTCCCTCACCGCGTCGCCGCCGATCGGCAGGACCAGCCGGGCGAATCGCTCCGACGCGAAACCCTCGCGCCGCATGGCGCTCTCGAACGTCGCCCGCTTGGTCGCGGAGCCGATCATCCCGACATAGGCGAGATCGCCGCGTGCGAGCGCCTCGCGGGCGATGAGGAAATCGAGGGCATGGTCGTGGGTGAGGATCACTGCCGCACCGCCCGGGGCGATCTCTGCCACCAAGGCTTCCGGTAGGGCGGCGAGCCGTCCCGCAACGCCGTGGGGCAGGTTTTCAATCGTGTCGGAGCGCGTCTCCACGACGGTGGTCGCGACGGGTAGCGGCGCGAGCGCTGCGGCCAGCGCCAGGCCGACATGGCCGGCGCCGAAGACGAAGACTTGCGGCAGGTCTCTTCGCGCCAGATCCTCGCGGGCGAGAAGCTGGCGTCGTTCCTCGTCCCCGAGCCGTTTCAGGTCGATCACGACGCGTCCGCCGCAGCACTGGCCGATCTCCGGTCCGAGCGGCAGGTCGATCTCACCCTCGGTCTCGCCCGCGGCGAGCATGGTGCGCGCCCTCTCGATCGCCAGCAGTTCCATCTGCCCGCCGCCGATCGTGCCCCACGAGGTTCGGGGGGCGACCAGCATGTAGGCGCCGGCCTCGCGCGGCGTCGAACCCTTCGCCTCGCGGACCTCGACAAGAACGAGCTCGGGATGGCCGGCGACGAAGTCGGGGAGGGTGGGCGATATCATCCTCGGATACCCCTCCTGCAGCGCCGGGATCATGTCTCAGCCGCCGGCCTTCAGCCGCTCGACCGCCATCAGCACCCGCTCGGGCGTGGCCGGGGTGTCGAGTCGCGGGCAGACCTTGTAGTCGGCGACGCTGGCGACCGCCATCGACAGCGCTTCGAGCACCGAGATCGCCAGC
>DATGWU010000227.1:0-5277 GCA_035299345.1 Rhizobium sp. | reverse complement strand
AGTTCTGGCCCTGCGCCTGCTCCTGACGCCTGACGACGACGGCGACCGCGAGGTTTTCTCCCGCCGGGCCGATCCGCATGCCGGAGACTGGCGCGGCGTCGGCATAGCAGAGGCCGGAGGCGATCCGCACGTAGCGCGCATCCGGACAGACGCGGTTTGCCGCATCGAAACCGACCCAGCCGAGCCCTGGCAGATGGACCTCTGCCCAGGCGTGGGTCGCCGTCTGCTCCTCCTGTCCGTCCATCATCAGATAGCCGGAGACGTAGCGAGCGGGGATGTCGAGGCTCCGGGCGGCTGCGATGAAGATATGGGCATGGTCCTGGCAGACACCGTGGCCGGCCTTCAGCGCCTCTTCGGCGGTCGTCTCGGTGCCGGTCACGCCCGGCTGGTAACGCACGCTCGCGTGGATCGTGTTCATCAGCGCATGCATGCGGGAGAGCGGGTCGTCCTCGGTGACGCCGCGGGCGAGCTCGCGCACCTGCTTGCCCGCCTTCGTGCGCGGCGTGTCGCGCAGGAAGAGCCAGAGCGGCGTGTCTCCGACATGCGGGCCGACGACGCCCGTGCGGTCCTCGGTTTCGACCTCGCCGGAGGCGACGATATGGAGGCCGTTGCCGCCCTCGCCGGCGACGAGCTGCACGCGATTGCCGAAATGATCGTCGAAGCCGGCTTCGATCGCCGCACCGTCCAGGTTGATCTGCCACGAGTGGACCGTCTGGCCGGGCGAGGTCTGCGGTGTTAGCCGCAGCCTCTGGAGCGTGTAGGAGACCGGCTGGTCATAGCGGTATTCGGTCGTATGGGTAATCTTCAGCCGCATGGCGCGTTCCATCCGTTCGAACTAGCTGTAGAACCGGTATCCGTCGGAAATTTCCCGACCGAGCTGGTGGTTACGGGCGATGAAATTGCCGAGGAATTCGTGCAGTCCCTGGTCCATGATTTCGGCGACGGAGCCCGAGCGCAGGCTGCGACGCACGTCCTCGGCCGTGTCGTGGGCCGGCAGCCGCTCGCCGTAATCGCGGGCGATGTAGCCGAGATTGCTGGTGATCTTCTCGTAGGAATAGGCGAGTGAGCGCGGCATCTGCACGTTGAGGATCAGGAAGTCGGCGATGTTGGCGGCGCGATGGTCGCCGCCCTCATAGACCCAACGGTAGGACCGGTGGGCCGATACCGAGCGCAGGATCGATTCCCACTGCATGTTGTCGAGCGACGAGCCGACATGGCTCACCGCCGGCAGCAGCACGTAGTACTTCACGTCGAGGATACGGCTCGTATTGTCCGCCCGTTCGATGAAGGTGCCGATCCGGGCGAAGTTGTAGATCTCGTTCCTCAGCATCGACCCGTGAAAGGCGCCGCGGATCAGGCCCGTCCGGTTCTTGATGGCATCGATCACTTCCGGCAGGTCCGCCGGCTTCAGACGCCGCGCGAGCGTCTGCCTGAGACTTATCCAGCACTCGTTGGTCGCTTCCCATGTTTCGCGGGTGAGCGCCGTGCGTACCATACGGGCATTGTTGCGGGCCGCGTCGATCGAGGAGGCCACACTCGAGGGATTGGCCGGATCGCGCAGCATGAAATCGATCGCGTCGGCCGCGGTCAGCGTGTCATGGCCGGCGCCGAAGGCGTCGCGCACGCCGGCACTCTGCAACACCGCATCCCAGTCCTCGTCCGAGGTGCTACTGCGGGTGAGCGACACCCTGAGGCCGGCATCGACGAGACGGGCGACGTTTTCGGCCCGCTCGATGTAGCGGAACATCCAGTAGAGGCCGTTGGCCGTTCTTCCGAGCATGACCATGTCAGTCCTCCAGTACCCAGGTGTCCTTGGTGCCGCCGCCCTGGCTGGAATTGACCACGAGCGATCCCTGCTTGAGGGCGACGCGGGTCAATCCGCCGGGGATGATCTGCACCTTGTCGGAGACGAGCACATAGGGCCGCAGGTCAACATGGCGCGGCGCCATACCCTTGTTGACGAAGATCGGCACGGTGGAAAGCGAAAGCGTCGGCTGGGCGATATAGTTCGAGGGCTGCGCCTTGAGCTTGGCTGCGAAGGCGGCGCGTTCCTTCCTTGAGGCGGCCGGGCCGACCAGCATGCCGTAGCCGCCGGAGCCGTGGACCTCCTTGACGACCAGTTCCTCGAGATGCTCCAGCACGTATTTCAGGCTGTCGGGCTCGGAGCAGCGCCAAGTCGGCACGTTTTCGAGAAGCGCCTTGCGGCCTGTGTAGAATTCGACGATCTCCGGCATGTAGGAATAGATCGCCTTGTCGTCGGCAATCCCGGTTCCGGGCGCATTGGCGATGGTGATGTTGCCGGCGCGATAGACATCCATGATCCCCGCGACGCCGAGGCAGGAATCCGGCCGGAACGTCAACGGATCGAGGAAGTCGTCGTCGACGCGGCGGTAGAGCACGTCGATCGCCTCGTAGCCACGGGTGGTGCGCATCTTCACCTTTCCGTCGATGACGCGCAGGTCCGAACTCTCGACGAGCTCGACGCCCATCATGTCGGCGAGGAAGGAATGTTCGTAGTAGGCGGAATTGTAGATGCCGGGCGTAAGGACGGCGACGCGCGGCTTGCCTTTGCAGCCGGGTGGGGCGAGCGAGGCGAGGCTCTGGCGCAGAAGCTGCGGATAGTCCTCGACGCGCCGGACCTTGTTGACCTGGAAGAGCTCTGGGAACATCTGCATCATCGTTTCCCGGTTTTCGAGCATGTAGCTGACGCCGGACGGGGTGCGGGCATTGTCCTCCAGCACGTAAAACTGGTCCTCTCCGGTTCTGACGATGTCGGTGCCGACGATGTGGGTGTAGACGCCGCCCGGAGGCCGAAAGCCGATCATCTCCGGCAGGAAGGCATCGTTTCGCTCGATGAGCCGCGCCGGGATGCGGCCGGCACGAACGATCTCCTGCTTGTGGTAGATGTCGTCGAGGAAGGCGTTGAGCGCCAGCACCCGCTGCTCGATTCCCTGGGCGAGGCGGCGCCATTCCCGGCCGGAAATGACGCGCGGAATGATGTCGAAGGGGATCAGCTTTTCCGAGGAATCGGCATGGCCGTAGACGGCGAAGGTGATGCCCGTCTTGCGGAAGATGTTTTCCGCGTCCCTCGACTTCGCCACCAGTCTTGCCGGGTCCTGTCGGGAGTACCACTCGTGATAGTTCCGGTACGGCGTCCGCGGCTCGTTGTCCGCGGTCAGCATTTCATCGAACGTCAATGCGCCCCCCTTTGTCGTTCTTGGTTCCGCAACAGCATCTTCAACGATGCAAGAAGCGTGCACAATCGGCGATGAGTACTTTTTTCGATAACCGCACTTCGTCCGCTCTGCGACAATGCCGGCGCTTTTCCGTGAATGTCGGGAGCGGCCGCCGGTTGCGGGCGCTGCGGCACCGTTGCTGCGGCCGCCGGAGATCGGATCTGCATCTCACGTGCCTGAAATTTGAGCTTTGCTGAATGCTTATTTTTTGGGCATATCCTCGCCGATCAGCGGAATTGATGGCTGCGATCAACAAAACTCCTTTGAGCTTGTCCTTCGCGCCCGCTAACCGGTAATCACCCGACCCGGAGAACCCCGTGACACTTGCCCGCCTCGCGCCCATCCTCTTCGTGTTTCTCTGGTCGACAGGCTGGGTGGTCGCGAAGTTCGCCGACCGCTTCGCCGATCCGCTGACCTTCCTCGCACTGCGCTATGCGGTGGCGGCGGTACTCTTCTACATGGTCTGCCGTTCGACGGGTGCGGCATGGCCGAAGAGGCCGTCGGCATTCCTGCATGCGGTGGCTTCCGGCGTCCTGCTCCATGGCTTCTATCTCGGCGCCGTGTGGTGGGCGATCGGGCAGGGTGTCCCGGCGGCGATTTCCGGCATCATCGCCGGCCTTCAGCCGTTGATGACCGGGATTGCGGCGAGCCGTCTGGTCGGCGAGCGGCTCAGTCCGTCGCAGAGGCTGGGGCTGCTGCTCGGCTTCATCGGCATCGCGATTGCGGTGCTGCCGAAGGTCTTCGCGGTCGATGCCTCTGCCATTCCCGCCGTCGCGGTCGTGGTCAACATCATCGGCATGGCCTTCGTCAGCGGCGGCACGATCTACCAGAAGCGCTATCTGCACGAAGGCGACATCCGCACGGTCGCCACGCTGCAATATGTCGGCGCGCTCGCCTTGACGCTGCCGGCCGCCTACCTGATCGAGGACATGCGGATCGAGTGGAGCCTCGGGCTTCTGGCGACGCTCGGCTGGGCGGTGCTCGGGATTTCGATGGGTGCCGTGATGCTGCTCCTCTACCTGATCCGTCGCGGCGATGTCTCGAAAGCCGCCTCGCTCATCTATCTCGTCCCGCCGCTTGCCGCCGTCGAGGCGGCCGTCGCGTTCGGTGAACAACTGACGGGCTGGATGATGGCCGGAACGGCGCTGGCAGTCGTCGGCGTCTACCTCACCAACAGAGGCGCACGGCCAGCTCAGGAATCGGGTGTCGGCGTTCGGCGGTGATCGTTATCCGTGACCTCCTCAACAAAAGGAGAGAGGTTCATGCTGCAAAACAAAATCGCAATCATTACCGGAGCATCGAGCGGGATCGGACGCGCAACGGCCTTGCGTTTCGCGAAGGAAGGTGCCGTCCTGGTCGTCAATGCACGCAGTGAAGACGCGCTTTCCCGCCTCGCCGACGAAATCACGGGCACGGGCGCGAAGGTCGTTGCCGTTGCGGGTGACGTATCCGACGAGGAAACCCACCGGCGGATGGTCGAGGCGGCCGTCGAACGGTTCGGCGGGCTGGACATCGCCGTCAACAACGCCGGCACGACCGGGCCGTACAAGCCGCTGGCGGACGTTTCGCTGGACGAGTGGCAGGATACGCTCGCGGTCAATCTGACCGGTGCGTTTCTCGGCGCCAGAGCACAGATCGCCGCCATGCTCGCGACCGGCGGCGGCTCGATCGTCTTCACCTCCACCTTCGTCGGAACCAGTGTCGGCATTCCGGGAATGGCGGCCTACGGTGCATCGAAGGCGGCGCTGATGGGACTGGTCAAGGGAATCACCGCCGATTACGGCGGAAGCGGCATCCGCTGCAATGCCCTGCTGCCCGGTGGCGTCGATACGCCGCTTGCCGGCGACGCGGCACAGAAGGAATGGGCGGCCGGTCTGCACGCGATGAAACGGATCGCCGACCCGGAGGAGATCGCCGCGGCTGCACTGTTTCTGGCGAGCCCAATGGCGAGTTTCGTCACCGGTTCGGCGCTTTACGCCGACGGCGGCAACGCAGCGGTGAAGTGAAAAGAGACGAGGCGGCAGATCAACACCCGCCGCCT
>DATGWU010000226.1:0-5501 GCA_035299345.1 Rhizobium sp. | reverse complement strand
GTGACCGTATCGCTCGGCCGCATCCAGACCGCGATCGATGCCAAGAAGCTCGACCCGAAGGCAACGATCGATGCTGCCGCCCTCAAGGCCGCCGGCGTCATCCGTCGCCCGAAGGACGGCGTTCGCGTTCTTTCCGACGGCGAACTGAAGGCAAAGGTCACCCTCGAGGTTGCCGGCGCTTCCAAGGCCGCGGTCGAAAAGATCGAGAAGGCCGGCGGTTCGATCAAGCTGCTCCTCGCAGCTGCGGAAGCCGCTGAATAAGTACGATTTGATCGCCCGGGGTGCTTCACACCGGGCGATTTTGCTCCCATATGTGAGCCTCACGATCCTCAGAAGGGGTGACGTTGTTTCGTCTTCCGGGAGATTCTGGAAAACAAAGGTGAGGCAAAGCGGTTGCTCCGCAATCGTGCCGCGCCCGGTTTTCTGAAAACGATTTGGTGAATTGCCTCCGAGGCTCTCGCTTCGGATCGGGTTATGCGGAGAATTTCATGGCTTCTGCAGCGGAACAATTGGCCTCGAATCTCAATTTTTCGACCTTTGCGAAGGCGGAAGATCTGAAGAAGCGGCTGTGGTTCACTCTTGCCGCGCTTCTTGTCTATCGTCTCGGCACGCATATCCCGCTGCCCGGTCTCAATCCTGAAGCCTACGCGGCTGCCTTCAAGGGCCAGGCGGGCGGCATTCTCGGCCTGTTCAACATGTTCTCCGGCGGTGCCGTCGAGCGCATGGCGATCTTTGCCCTCGGGATCATGCCCTACATCTCCGCCTCGATCATCGTGCAGCTGATGACGTCCGTCGTTCCGGCGCTCGAGAACCTCAAGAAGGAAGGCGAGCAGGGCCGCAAGGTCATCAACCAGTACACCCGCTACGGCACCGTTCTTCTCGGCACCCTGCAGGCCTACGGCATCGCCGCCGGGCTGGAAAGCGGGCAGGGGCTGGTCAACGATCCCGGCCTGTTCTTCCGTCTTTCGACCGTCGTGACCCTTCTCGGCGGCACCATGTTCCTGATGTGGCTCGGCGAGCAGATCACCTCGCGCGGCATCGGCAACGGTATCTCGCTCATCATCTTTTCCGGCATCGCCGCGGGCCTTCCGTCCGCCGTCGTCGGAACCCTCGAACTCGGCCGCACGGGCGCTCTTTCGACTGCGCTCATCCTGACCGTCATCATCGTCGCGATCGGCGTCATTGCACTGATCGTCTTCGTGGAACGCGCGCAGCGTCGCCTGCTGATCCAGTATCCGAAGCGCCAGGTCGGCAACCGCATGTTCCAGGGCGACACCTCGCACCTGCCGCTGAAGCTCAACACCTCGGGCGTCATCCCGGCGATCTTCGCGTCCTCGCTGCTGCTTCTGCCGGCGACGGCTGCGGGCTTTACGGGCACCTCGACGCTTCCCTCGTGGGCAACCACCATCGTCGCCGCGCTCGGCCACGGCCAGCCGCTCTACATGGTGCTCTACGGCGCTCTCATCGCCTTTTTCGCCTTCTTCTATACCGCGATCGTCTTCAACCCGAAGGACACCGCGGACAACCTGAAGAAGCACGGCGGCTTCATTCCCGGTATCCGTCCGGGTGAGCGCACGGCCGAATACATCGACTACGTGCTGACGCGAATCACCGTGATCGGCGCGATCTACCTCGTCTTCGTCTGTATCCTCCCCGAGATCCTGGTCGCCCGCACCGGCGTTCCATTATCCCTTGGTGGTACTTCGCTTTTGATTGTTGTCAGCGTCACCCTCGATACTGTAGCACAGATTCAGGGCCACCTGATTGCCCAGCAGTATGAGGGCCTGATCAAGAAGTCGAAGTTGCGTGGAGGAAAGAGGGGACGATGAGACTTATCCTTTTGGGGCCGCCGGGTGCGGGGAAGGGCACCCAGGCCCAGCGTATCGTCGCGAAGCACGGCATTCCGCAATTGTCGACCGGTGACATGCTGCGCGCAGCGGTCGCCGCGGAGACGGAGGTGGGCAAGCGCGCCAAGGCTGTCATGGACGCGGGCAAGCTAGTCTCGGATGATATCGTGATCGCGATCGTTTCCGAACGAATCGATCAGCCAGACTGTGCCGACGGTTTCATTCTGGATGGTTTCCCGCGCACGCTCGTGCAGGCGGATGCGACGGAAAAGATGCTCGCGGACAAGGGACTGGATCTTTCCGTCGTCGTCGAGCTCAAGGTCGACGACAAGGAACTCGTCCGTCGCGTTTCGGGCCGCTATTCCTGCGGCAATTGCGGGAGCGTGTACCACGACACCGACAAGAAGCCTTCGGTCGAAGGCGTCTGTGACACGTGCGGATCGACGCAATTCAAGCGTCGGCCGGACGACAATGCCGAGACCATGAAAGCCAGGCTCGAGGCGTACTACAAGGAAACCTCGCCGCTCATCGGCTACTATTACGCCAAGGGCAAGCTGAAGTCGGTGGACGGCATGAAGGACATGGATGCCGTCACTGCGGACATCGAGGCGATCCTCGCCACCGTGAAGGACTGACGAGGCTTCAAGAATCTTTACCGGAACAGTTGCTTTTGCCGACTGATTCCGCTAAATAGCGCGCCAACTCGCGACATTTAAGCGATCGGCGCGTTCTTCCGCACGGAGGACCGGGTTCGATCGTTTTGACATGTTGAGGACCCGAATTTGAACGCGTGGCCTGTTTGGCTGCGTAAACCAGACACCACTTGCCGGATGGCAACTGGAACGCAAGGAGAATAGGCGTGGCACGTATCGCTGGCGTCAACATCCCGACCGCGAAGCGCGTAGTAATCGCGCTCCGTTACATTCATGGGATCGGCCCGAAGTTCGCACAGGAAATTGTCGAGAAGGTCGGTATCCCGGCTGAGAAGCGTGTTCATCAGCTGACGGACGCTGAAGTTCTGGCGATTCGCGAAACGATCGACCGCGACTATCAGGTCGAGGGCGATCTTCGTCGCGACACCGCGATGAACATCAAGCGTCTTATGGACCTCGGCTGCTATCGCGGCCTGCGTCATCGCCGCGGCCTGCCGGTTCGCGGCCAGCGCACGCACACCAATGCCCGCACCCGCAAGGGTCCGGCAAAGGCGATCGCCGGTAAGAAGAAGTAATTTGCAGGCAATAGGTTTTGGGCAGTAGGCAGTAGGGAGAACCTACTGCCTACTGCCTACTGCCTATTGGCTTCAAGGTGGAGCCGCTGGCGTTACGGCGGTGCAGAGATCAACGAAAGGAAGACCATGGCCAAGGAAGCCACCCGCGTTCGCCGTCGCGAGCGCAAGAATATCTCGTCGGGCGTTGCACACGTCAATTCGACCTTCAACAACACGATGATCACCATCACTGATGCGCAGGGCAATGCGATTGCCTGGTCGTCGGCCGGTGCCAAGGGCTTCAAGGGTTCGCGCAAGTCGACCCCGTTCGCCGCTCAGATCGCAGCGGAAGATTGCGCCAAGAAGGCGCAGGAACACGGCATGAAGTCGCTCGAAGTCGAAGTCTGCGGTCCGGGTTCCGGCCGCGAATCGGCCCTGCGTGCTCTGCAGGCTGCCGGTTTCATGATCACCTCGATTCGCGACGTGACGCCGATCCCGCACAACGGTTGCCGTCCGCGCAAGAAGCGCCGCGTCTGATCATTATTCATCCAGTCGAAGGGCGCTCGGGCGCCCCTCTCGACGCTTCTAATGCTCGGTTGCCACGATTGGATGGTGGCAACGAACGGAAGGTAAAAACATGATTCAGAAGAATTGGCAGGAACTGATCAAGCCGAACAAGGTGGAGTTCACCTCGTCTGGCCGCACGAAGGCAACGCTGGTTGCTGAACCGCTGGAACGCGGCTTCGGCCTGACGCTCGGCAACGCGCTGCGTCGCGTGCTGTTGTCGTCGCTGCGCGGCGCCGCCGTCACCGCCGTCCAGATCGACGGCGTGCTGCATGAGTTCTCGTCGATCCCGGGCGTCCGGGAAGACGTGACCGACATCGTGCTCAACATCAAGGAAATCGCCATCAAGATGGATGGCGACGATTCCAAGCGCATGGTCGTGCGCAAGCAGGGCCCGGGCGTCGTCACCGCCGGTGACATCCAGACGGTCGGCGACATCGAGATCCTGAACCCCGACCACGTGATCTGCACGCTCGACGAGGGCGCCGAGATCCGCATGGAGTTCACGGTCAACAACGGCAAGGGCTATGTCCCGGCCGAGCGCAACCGCGCGGAAGATGCTCCGATCGGCCTCATCCCGGTCGACAGCCTCTACTCGCCGGTCAAGAAGGTGTCCTACAAGGTCGAAAACACTCGCGAAGGCCAGGTTCTCGACTACGACAAGCTGACCATGACCATCGAAACCGATGGCTCGGTCACCGGTGAGGACGCGGTCGCTTTCGCCGCCCGCATCCTGCAGGACCAGCTCGGCGTGTTCGTCAACTTCGAAGAGCCGCAGAAGGAAGTCGAAGAAGAAGCCGTCACCGAGCTCGCCTTCAACCCGGCGCTGCTCAAGAAGGTCGACGAGCTCGAACTCTCGGTCCGTTCTGCGAACTGCCTGAAGAACGACAACATCGTCTACATCGGCGACCTGATCCAGAAGACGGAAGCGGAAATGCTTCGCACTCCGAACTTCGGTCGCAAGTCGCTCAACGAGATCAAGGAAGTCCTGGCTTCCATGGGCCTGCACCTCGGTATGGAAGTGCCCGCCTGGCCGCCGGAAAACATCGAAGATCTCGCCAAGCGCTACGAAGACCAGTACTAAGAAACAAAAAAGGCAGGTTCGTCTCTGCCTTTTCCAGTCAAACTGCGGGTGACTGCCCGTATGTGTCAGGAAACGGCAGCCTCTGAGACAGAGCCTGCACTTAAAGGAGAATAGCAATGCGCCACCAGAAAGCCGGCCGCAAGCTGAACCGCACCGCCAGCCACCGCAAGGCGATGTTCGCCAACATGGCTGCTTCGCTCATCACCCATGAGCAGATCGTAACGACCCTCCCGAAGGCGAAGGAAATTCGTCCGATCGTCGAGAAGCTCGTAACGCTCGGCAAGCGCGGCGACCTGCACGCTCGTCGTCAGGCCATCTCGCAGATCCAGGACCAGGACGCCGTCCGCAAGCTGTTTGATGCCATCGCCACCCGCTACGCCAACCGTAACGGCGGCTACCTGCGCATCATGAAGGCCGGCTTCCGCCAAGGCGACAACGCCGCGATGGCCGTCATCGAGTTCGTTGAACGCGATGTCGACGCCAAGGGCGCAGCCGACAAGGCCCGCGTCGCCGCTGAAGCCGAAGCTGAAGCAGCGTAAGTTTCTTGCCCGTAAGGGAAGGATAGAAAAGGCCGGAGGGAAACCTCCGGCCTTTTTTGCGTTCTAGTCGGCCGGTGACGTGCTGTGCGTACGTTGGCCGAGAAGTCGTTGGTCGATGAGGGCTGCGGCCGCTATTCCCGCCAGATAGGCGATAATGTTATAAACGGAGAATATACGGCCGAGGAGCAGGGCACCGGCAAGTGTCCGCCGAAACTCGTCGAGCCAGGGCGTATGATAGAGACGGATGAGCTCGACGCCCA
>DATGWU010000225.1:0-5242 GCA_035299345.1 Rhizobium sp. | reverse complement strand
GACGAGTGACAGCACCGGCGTTCAGCGCTCGGACTTTGACCGGTACGCACCTTCGGTTTCTGTCGGCTACAAGGACGAGGAGGCGGGGATCGCCGCGCGCGTGCGTGGTGAAGTCCGCATCGAGGATTCCCGTGACGATACCCGCGATCAGAACACGTATCTGATGGCGGCGGGCCTCTCTTGGAAGACCAGCGAGGACTGGCGGCTTCTTGCCAATATCGATGCCATCCTGTCGGATGCCACTTCGAGCGAAACTTCGTTTCAGGACACCGACTATGTCGAGGCCTCGCTGGGCTACGCTTACCGGCCGATCGACAACGACCGTCTGAACGTTCTGTTCAAGTACACCTGGCTCTATGACATGCCCGGGAACGATCAGCTTGTCAGCGGGTCCACCGGTGACACGCTGGCTCCAGCCCAGCGCAGCCATATTCTGTCGGCGGACCTCACCTACGACCTCCTTCCCTGGCTGTCCGTAGGAGGCAAATATGGCTATCGCTTCGGCGAGGTCCGGTACCGCTCGAGTGGCGGTACCGGACAAGAATTCGAGGATGACTGGCAATCCTCATCCGCGCATCTCGGAATCTTTCGCGCAGACCTGCACGTCATCAAGCAATGGGACGTGCTCCTCGAGGGACGCATTCTCCACATGCCGGAAGCCGATACGACGGACATGGGAGCTCTGGCGGCCGTGTACCGTCACGTCGGTGACAACTTCAAGCTCGGTGTCGGTTACAATTTCGGACGCTTCTCCGACGACCTGCGGGATCTGACCCTCAACGACCGGGGTGTGTTCCTCAACGTCATCGGCAAGTTCTGACAGGATTCCGGGACTGCCGCCCTCTTCGGACGGCAGTCCTTTCCTCGTCTCGTGCTGCCGCCTCGACATTCGAGCGACCGCCAATGCTGCGGTTGTGAGGTGCTCGCCCAAAGTCCGAGAACTGCGAAGCTGAAGTGTGATCACGGTCGCTCGGCGGACCTGATCTGGGGCTTCGTCGCGCCTCCCGTCGGTCCTGCAATGGTCGCTCACTCTCGATTGCGTCGAGCTTTCGTTAACCATGCCGGACATCGACTTGCCTGTTGCGGGAACCGATGCGGTCCACAACCGTTGATACTGGTTATCCGTCCGTCCCCCAATGTCTGCTTTGCGCCGTCGTGAGGTCGTTACATGTACGATGCATTTCAGGAAGAGCTGTCTCCTCAATCACGTCATCTCGGGGAAGCCCTCCTCGATGGGGTCGCCGAGCCGGTGATCATCAAGGATGACGGTTCGCGCTTCGTCTTCGTCAACGACGCAGCCTGCTTGCTTTTGTGCAAGAGCCGCACGGAGCTCATCGGACGCAGCGACTACGACTTCTTGCCGAAGGAAGAGGCGGACAAGATCGTTGCCACGGACAGGCTCGTTCTTTCGACGGGGGAGGAACACCAGCTGGAGGAGACGATCACCGTTGCGGACGGCTCGTTGCGGACCGTCCTGACGAAGAAGCGCTGCGGAACATTCCGGGTGGGGACGAATCCCCGGAAGTTTCTGGTCGCCGTTCTGATTGACATCACCGAACTGCGCCAGGCTGAAGCAACGCTGCGGGCCAGCGAGGAACACTACCGCTCGTTGGTGGACCTTCACCCTCAGGTGCCCTGGACGGCAGATGCCGCGGGCCATGTGCTGGAGGTGGGGCCGAGGTGGACAGAGCTGACCGGCCTCACCGTGCAGGAGTCGCTTGGAAGCGGATGGGCGAAGGCCGTGCATCCGGAAGATGCCGCCACGGTCACGCGAGAATGGCAGCGGTCGATCACAAGCGGTGAGCCGTTCGACCTCGAATACCGCCTCGTCACCAAAACTGGAGAACGTCGCTGGTTTCGCGCGCGCGCCGCGACCAAGCGCGACGATGAAGGCAACGTGCTGCGGTGGTACGGCATCCTGGAGGATGTCGACGAGAGGCGGCGCGCCACGGATGCGCTGCGCGAAAGCGAGGCCCGGTTCCGGGCGATTGCGGATGATGCTCCGGTGGTGATCTGGGTTGCCGGCTCGGATGAAGGTACGAGCTTCCTCAGTCGGCTGTGGCGGGAAACCACCGGTCAGAGTGAAAAGGAGGCGGAGGGCTTTGGTTGGCTCGACGTCATTCACCCGGACGATCGCGGAGAGGTCGAGAAGGCGTTTCTGCAGGCCAACAAGAACAAGACGCCGGTGCGTAGCGAATATCGTCTGAGGCGAGCGGACGGAAGCTGGGCCTGGGTGATCGACATCGGCCAGCCCCGCTTTGCCAGTGACGGTACCTTCCTTGGGTACATTGGTTCTGTTCTCGACATTACCGAGCGCCGAACCGCAGAGCTGGCCCAACAGGAATCGCAGGCCTTCATTACGAGTATTTTCGACAGCAGCCCCGATTGCGTGCGGGTACTCGACATGGATGGACGGCCTTTGGGCATGAACAAGGCCTGTCGAAAAATATTCGGTGTCGGTGAAGACGCGCCGGTGGCAGAGCAGACCTGGGACCTCGTCGGCGATCCAGCGGATGCAGAGCGCGTGCAATTCGGCTGGAACGAAGTGCGCGCAGGCAGGGAGGCCCGGTTCGAGATCTCTGTGCGGGACGTCGAGGGAAACAACCGCTGCATGGACGTGATTGCGGCGCCCGTGCGCGATCGTCACGGAAAACCGATCCGTATGCTGACGATCTGGCGTGACGTCACGGATGCGCGTCGCGCCAGCGAAGAGCTGAACAGGGCACACAAGGAAGCCGAAGCGGCAGCCAGTCAGCTTTCCTCCGTGCTGGAGAGCACCATGGACAGCGTGATGTCGCTGGATGCGGACTGGCGAATTCACTACCTCAACGAAAATGCAAAGAAACTGCTTCGGATCGGCGATGATGCTGTTGGCCGTCCCTTGTGGTCGCTCTTCCCCAAAGAGGGGACGGAGAGCTTTGCCGAGCACTGCAAGGAAGTGATGGAGCGGCGTGTGCGTTCTTTCTTCGAGGATTATCTCCCGTCACTCGACATCTGGGTCGAGGCGAACGCGTCGCCGACGCAGGAGGGGATATCGATCTTCTTTCGGGACATCACCGAACGCCGCAGGGCGGAGGAGAACCGCCTCCTCGCACAGCGGCAGATGGTACACATGGCTCGGCATGACATGTTGACGGGACTCGCAAACAGGGCGTTTTTCCGCGAATGCTTCGATCTTGCCCTCGCGGAGCGACGGACGTCTGCCGGCATGGCGGTCCTGTGCATGGACCTCGACGGGTTCAAGGCCGTCAATGATACGTTTGGCCATCCAACCGGCGACGCTCTGCTGCGACAGGTGTCGACTCGGCTCGTCCAGATCGTCCGTGCATCCGATATTCTGGCGCGGCTGGGCGGCGACGAGTTCGCCATCATCCAGCCGCTGTCGCAATCGACCGACGATGCCGTCGCGCTCGCCAAACGGGTCATCGAGACTCTGGCCCAACCCTTCAGCATTGACGGTGTCACCGCCGTCATTGGCGTCAGTGTGGGGATCGCTTTCGCCCCGAAAGACGGCACGTCCGCCGACGAACTGATCAAGGCGGCCGACATAGCGCTTTACAGCGCCAAGGCGGGTGGCCGCGGTACGTACCGGTGTTTCGACGAGGCGATGCACGCGCAATTGCAGGCGCATCAGCAGCTGATCGTCGCGTTGCGCGAGGCACTTCAGAAAGGAGAACTCGAACTGCACTACCAGCCGCTCGTGAGCTTGCAGACCCGGCAGGTAACGGGCTGCGAAGCGCTCTTGAGATGGCACCATCCCGAAAAGGGCACGATCCCCCCGTCCGACTTCATCCCGATTGCCGAAGAAACCGGCCTGCTTGTGCCGATCGGAGAGTGGATCTTGCGGCAGGCCTGTCGTGAGGCAGCCGGGTGGCCCTCCCATATCAGCGTCGCGGTCAATCTGTCGCCGGTTCAGTTCAAGCACAAGGCGCTCGTCAGGGTGGTCGCCGATGCCCTTTCGGCCTCCGGACTCGATCCGGCCCGCCTTCAGCTGGAGATCACCGAATCGGTGCTGCTCGAGGAAAGCGAGCACAATCTCGACATTCTCCAGGCCTTGCGGGATATCGGCGTGAAAATAGCCCTGGATGACTTCGGGACCGGCTATTCGTCGCTCGGTTATCTTCGCAGCTTTCCGTTCGACAAGATCAAGGTGGACCAGGCCTTTGTGCGAGATCTGCCGCAAGGCAAGGAGTCGCTCGCAATCGTCCGTGCGGTCGCCGGCCTTGGCCACAGTCTCGGCATGATGACGACGGTTGAAGGTGTAGAAACCGAGGAGCAATTGACGGCCGTCAACGTCGAAGGCTTCGACGAAGCACAAGGCTACCTGTTTGCGCGCCCCCTGCCTGCAGCGCAAATCTACCAGCTGTTGAAGACCGGAACGGCGCAAGGGGAACTGGCCTTGTTCGCACGCCAGTGAGTTGAATTCGCCTTGATCCGGCTGAGCCGGGTCTCGGGCAAGGTTTCGAGGAAGACCGTCGGAGGAGGTGATGGACGAGTTCCGCGTAGCATTGATCGCCGATGATGACGAATTTTTCAGGATAGCGCTCGCGTTCATTCTCAAGAGCGAAATCGGCTTCCTGGACGTCGTCGAGGCAAGGTCGCTTGATGAGGCGATAGAGGCTCTGTCCGAGCGCGCCGATATTGAGCTTGCGCTCTTCGACCTGCAGATGCCGGGCATGGAAAGTGCCGCCAGTCTTGGCGGCGTCCGCGACGTTCACCCGCAGCTGAAAATCGCCGTTGTGTCAGCTTCTTCGCGCAGAGCCGACATCCTTGCCGCCCTGACGGCCGGCATCAACGGATATGTGCCCAAAGGTCTCGGTGCGCGCGATCTCGCCGAGGCGGTGCGCACGATCCTCGGGGGCACGGTGTATGTACCCCCCTCGATCACCCAGCGGTCGTCCGACGAGAACGAAGCAGAGGCCGCGCCCGCCCCGGCTCGAGCGGGAGATCAAGCTTCCCGTATGCTCGGTTCGCTCACGCCTCGACAGCGAGATGTCCTGTCCCTGTTGGTTGGCGGCCTGTCAAACAAGGAGATCGCCAGGAAGCTCAAGCTCGGCGAGGGCACGATAAAGATTCATCTCGCCGCGCTGTTTCGCAGCCTTCAGGTGAGAAATCGCCAGGAGGCGGCGGTCGCCGGTGCGCGTCTGCTGTCGGACGATGTCGGACGATCTAGTCCCGTCGACCGGCCAAACTAGACCAACCGGCCGAATGGCGTGGAGGACGCTCAAGACCTAGTAGTATC
>DATGWU010000224.1:0-2095 GCA_035299345.1 Rhizobium sp. | reverse complement strand
ACGTTGACGGCGGCGATCACGACGGTGCTGTCGACGAAGTTCGGCGGCGAAGCGAAGGCGTACGACCAGATCGACGCGGCGCCGGAAGAGAAGGCGCGCGGCATCACGATCAACACTGCGCACGTCGAGTACGAGACCGAGAAGCGCCACTACGCGCACGTCGACTGCCCGGGCCACGCCGACTACGTCAAGAACATGATTACCGGTGCCGCGCAGATGGATGGCGCCATCCTGGTGGTGTCCGCCGCCGACGGCCCGATGCCGCAGACGCGCGAGCACATCCTGCTGGCCCGCCAGGTCGGTGTGCCGTACATCATCGTGTTCATGAACAAGTGCGACATGGTGGACGACGCCGAACTGCTCGAGCTGGTCGAGATGGAAGTTCGTGAACTGCTGAGCAAGTACGAATTTCCCGGCGACGACATCCCGATCATCAAGGGCTCCGCGCTCAAGGCCATGGAAGGCGACAAGGGCGACCTGGGCGAAGGCGCCATCCTGAAGCTGGCCGACGCCCTGGACAGCTACATCCCGACGCCCGAGCGCGCCATCGACCTGCCGTTCCTGCTGCCGATCGAAGACGTGTTCTCGATCTCCGGCCGCGGTACCGTGGTCACGGGCCGTGTCGAGCGCGGCATCGTCAAGGTTGGCGAAGAAATCGAAATCGTCGGCATCCGCCCGACCACCAAGACCATCTGCACCGGCGTCGAAATGTTCCGCAAGCTGCTGGACCAAGGCCAGGCGGGCGACAACGTCGGCGTGCTGCTGCGCGGCACCAAGCGCGAAGAAGTCGAGCGCGGTCAGGTGCTGGCGAAGCCGGGTTCCATCACCCCGCACACCCACTTCACCTCTGAAGTGTATGTGCTGTCCAAGGATGAAGGCGGCCGTCACACCCCGTTCTTCAACGGCTACCGTCCGCAGTTCTACTTCCGCACGACGGACGTGACGGGCTCGATCGAGCTGCCGGCCGGCACGGAAATGGTGATGCCGGGCGACAACATCCAGATGACGGTGAAGCTGATTTGCCCGATCGCGATGGAAGAAGGTCTGCGCTTCGCGATCCGCGAAGGCGGCCGCACCGTCGGCGCCGGCGTCGTCGCCAAGATCATCGAATAAGTTCTTGCCATATCGAACGAAGGGCGGCATAATTCCGCCCTTCGTTTTTAGGCTGTCCCTCTCGCAAGGGACATGAGCCTCGCTCTTTAAGGATTCGGCCATGCAAAACCAGAAGATTCGCATCCGCCTCAAGGCGTTCGACTACAAGCTCATCGACCAGTCGGCCCTCGAGATCGTGGATACGGCCAAGCGTACCGGCGCCGTCGTGCGTGGTCCCGTGCCGCTGCCGACGCGTATCGAACGCTTCGACGTGCTGCGTTCGCCGCACGTCAACAAGACGTCGCGCGACCAGTTCGAAATCCGTACCCATCTGCGCCTGATGGACATCATCGATCCGACCGACAAGACGGTCGACGCGCTGATGAAGCTGGACCTGCCGGCGGGTGTCGACGTCGAGATCAAGCTGCAGTAGAAGCATTCCGGAAGCCGCCAACTTTTTCGGCGGGTTTCGTTATACCGAGTTGTATTTTTGGGCCCGGCCAATCGTAGCCGGGGTTTAGGAGAAAAAAATGAGTCTAGGCCTTGTCGGACGCAAGGTCGGCATGACGCGCATTTTTGCCGAGGACGGTACGACCGTTCCGGTAACAGTGCTCGACGTGTCGAACAACCGCGTCACGCAAATCAAGACGCCTGATACCGACGGCTACGCCGCGGTCCAGGTGACTTTCGGCAAGCGTCGCGCCAGCCGGGTTTCCAAGCCCGCGGCGGGGCACCTTGCCAAGGCTGGTGTCGAAGCCGGCCACATCCTGAAGGAATTTCGCGTTGCCGCCGATCAGATCGCCAGCCTCAAGGCCGGCGATGTGGTTTCGGTGACGATCTTCCAGCCGGGCCAGGTGGTGGATATCACCGGCACGACGATCGGCAAGGGCTATGCCGGCGCCATCAAGCGGCATCACTTCTCGTCGAACCGCGCGTCGCACGGCAACTCGGTTTCGCACAACTCGCCTGGCTCCATCGGCATGGCGCAGGATCCGGGTCGCGT
>DATGWU010000223.1:0-2212 GCA_035299345.1 Rhizobium sp. | reverse complement strand
CGTTCTCAACCGTTTCGGCAAGGGCGAGTCCGAAGGGCAGGGATTTCGGGCCGTGATCGAGGAGGCATGCATTCGGGGCATCCCGGTGCTGACGGTCGTACGGGACGAGTATCTGCCCGCGTGGGAGGAATTTTCCGGCGAACTCGGGTGTCTTCTCGCGCCTGATCGGCAAGACGTCCTCGATTGGGCGCGGCGCGCGGTGCGGGCGGCAAGGAACCTTCGCGATGCGGCATGAACGGGGGATCGCCCCGGCAACTCACTCGGCGCACTCTCCGCTGGTTGATGGTTTTGGACGGCAGGTCACCTACCTGCGCCTGTCGGTGACCGACCGTTGCGATCTTCGCTGCGTCTATTGCATGAGCGAGCAGATGACCTTCCTGCCACGGCGCGAGGTGCTGACGCTCGAGGAGCTCTATCGGTTGGCATGCGTGTTCATGCGGGGCGGTGTTCGCAAGATCAGGCTGACGGGTGGCGAACCGCTGGTGCGCAGGAACGTCATGCAGTTGTTCGAGCTTCTTGCACCGCATCTGGACGATGGCGATCTGGACGAAGTGACCCTGACCACCAACGGCACGCTTCTCTCCCGCCATGCCGGGGCTCTCTTTGCGGCGGGCGTGCGCCGCGTCAATGTCTCGCTCGATACTCTCGACGCCGACCGCTACGCACAGATCACGCGCCGGGGCCGTCTGCAGCCGGTCCTAGACGGCATCGACGCGGCGCTCTCCGCCGGCCTCAGAGTCAAGATCAACACGGTCGCGATGTCCGGAGCGTTCGAAGAGGAAGTGGATGACCTCATCCACTTCGCCCATGGACGCGGAATGGATCTGACGCTCATCGAGGAAATGCCGCTCGGGAATACCGGCCACGACCGTCGCGGCAGTTTTCTGTCTCTCCAGCATTTGCGCCGGTCGCTCGAGAAACGGTGGACACTCGTCCCTGTCCCGGATCGCAGCGGCGGACCCGCTCGCTATGTGCAGGTCGTAGAGACGAATGGTCGCCTCGGATTCATCACGCCCCTTTCCTGCGACTTCTGCGCAAGCTGCAACAGGGTGCGCGTCAGTTGCACCGGCGATCTCTTCACCTGCCTTGGGCAGGAAGGAGCTATCGGCCTTCGTGATCCTCTGCGCGGGTCCGGCGACTTGTCGGCCGTCGACCAACTGATCAGGGGCGCGTTGTCGCGCAAGCCGAAGGGCCACGCATTCGACGCCCTTCGCCCTGCCGAGAGCGGCATCGCGCGCCACATGTCCGTCTTGGGCGGATAAGGCAGCCGCTGCGGATGCGCAGTCGCCCTGCTGAACCGGCCTATCCGGGAGCCCCTCGTCACGTCTCCCGGATGGCCGGCCTATTTCGTCTCCAGCCCGTTGAGTCTCGCGATGAAGTCGGCGAGATGCGGCACGTAGTCTTCCGGTCCGCTGCCGCCGCCGGCGATCGCCACCGCGTAGGAGTTCTTCGTCGCGCTGGCGAGCGGCGTCGCGACGGTTGCCGCATTCGCCATGGATTCCAGGTATTTGAGATCCTTGTAGGCATTCGACAACGTGAACCGGTGCGCCTCCCTGTTGCCTTCGAGGACATAGCCCATGAAGGTCTGGTAGAAGCCACTGTCCATACGGCCGCCGCGGATCACGCTGTCGAACCGGTCGACCGAGATCCCCACCTTGCGTGACAGCGCTATCGCCTCCGCGAAGAGTGCGCCCATGCCCAGCGCAATGAAGTTGTTCAGCAGCTTCATCCGGTGGCCGTCGGCGATGCCGCCGATGTGAACGATCTTCCCGGCCCAGGTCGCGATCACCGGTCGGATTCTTGTGAAGATCTCATCATCGGCGCCGACCATCGCATCGAGTGTGCCTTCCCAAGCTTCCTTCGGCGTTCGGCTCAAGGGGGCATCGGCGAAATGGATGCCGAGCGCCTTCAGTTCGTCCGCCAGCCGGGCGGTGACGGTCGGGTCCCCCGTCGAACAGTCGACGATGACCGCCCCGCGGGCGAGCTTCGGCTTCATGGCGTTGACGACGGCTTCGACCTCCCTTGAACTGGTGAGGCAGAGAAACACGATGGTGGACGCGGCAGCGAGTTCTTCGAGCGACTTCGCTTCCGTCGCGCCGCGGGAGACGAGGTCCTCGATCGGCTTGCGGTTCCGGTGGGCGATGACCGTCAAGGGATAGCCCTTTTCGACGATGTTCTTGGCCATGCCGTGGCCCATCAGGCCGGTGCCGAT
>DATGWU010000222.1:0-1638 GCA_035299345.1 Rhizobium sp. | reverse complement strand
ATTATGCCCTCATCGCCGCCATGAGCGGTTGGACGCCGAAGATTTTCATGACGCGCGTGAGATTATAGGCCAGCACGTGCAGTGCCATTTCGGTGGCGACCCGTGGCAGCGTCTTCATCAGGAAGTGGGTTGCACCCATCCGGGCCTTGATCGTGCCGAAGGGATGCTCGACGGTCTCGCGCCGCTGGCGCATCTTCTCCGGATGCTCGTCGAGCCGGCGTTGCACTGCCTCAAGAACGTGCTCGTGCTCCCATCGGGAGATCCGTCGTTCCTTGCCGGTGGTACAGCTATGCTTGATGGCGCAGCTCTGGCAGGCGTCGGTCGCGTAGCGACGCAGGACCAGGCCTTTGTCTTCGGTCGTGAAGGAGTAGCTGAGCCTTTCGCCGGCAGGACAGATGTAAACGTCCTCTTCAGCCATGTAGCGAAAGTCCTGCTTGCCGAAGCGCCCTTCCGCCCTTGAGTTTGAGGTCATCGGCTTTGGCAGCGTGACCGTGATGCCTGCTTCTTCGCACGCCAGGATTTCTTCGCTGTTGAAGTAGCCGCGGTCGGCGACGGCATCGAGCTTCTCAACTTCCAGCGTCACTTTCGTCTCCTTGGCCACATGTGCAAGCTGCGAGCGGTCAGTCCCGACGTTGGTCACCTCATGCGTGACGATCAGATGATGCCCGGCCTCGACGGCAATCTGGACGTTGTAGCCCACGACGCCGGAGCCGCGGCCACTGGTCGCCATCGAGCGGGCATCGGGATCGGTCAATGATATCTGCTGGTCCGGCGCTGCGAGCATCTGCACCCGGAGCTCCGCTAGACGCTGCATCTGCTCCTTCAGCTTCTCGATCTTCTCTTTCAAGCGGCTCGTCTTGGTTTTGAGCGCCTCCGACGGTTCCTGCCGGTCAGCGGTGTCAAGCTGCTGCAGATAGCGCGCGACGCTCTCCTCGATCTGCGCCATACGCCGCTCCATCTTCGCGCGCGTGAAGTTCCTGTCGCGGTTGTTCACCGCCTTGAACTTGCTGCCGTCGATCGCGACGCTGGCTTGCGTGAGAAGGCCCATGGTGCGGCACAGAGCGATGAAGCGCGCGCACACTTTGCGGATGGCAGTGCCATTGTCCTTGCGGAAGTCGGCAATCGTCTTGTGATCGGGTACAAGCCGGCCCGTCAGCCACATCACCTCAACGTTGTGCCCGGCCTCACGCTCGAGCCGTCGGCTAGACTGAACCCGATTGAGATAGCCGTAGATATAGAGCTTCAGCAGGACCGCCGGATGATACGAAGGCCGGCCGGTTGCCTCAGGATCGACCCCGCCAAACCCAAGCTCAGCCAGATCGAGTTCCTCGACAAAGACGTCAATCACCCGAACCGGATTGTCCTCGCCGATCCAGTCCTCCAGGCATTCCGGAAGCAGCGTGCTCTGCCCGCGATCCGTGCCCTCTATAAATCGCTTCATCCGATCCCCCGCAATTTGCGCAGGAATCATACCGCCAGAATCAAATAAAGCAGTCCGTTTTCACACAGTCTCGGTCAATCGCGACCGAGCGGTTCTGCGCCAGTTCGGGCCAATGTCCGCTGTTACTCCTTTTCCCCCTGCGATAAAGTGTTGCGTCGACCGGTTGAGACCACCGCCAAAAATGGACATTGAGAACC
>DATGWU010000221.1:0-2512 GCA_035299345.1 Rhizobium sp. | reverse complement strand
CCCGAGGAGAGCGCCGGCTTCAGGAGGTTCGAGGCGTCCATGGCTCCGCCCGAGGTCGCGCCCGCTCCGATGACGGTGTGAATCTCGTCGATGAAGAGCACGGCGCCCGGGTACTCCTCGAGTTCCTTGACCACCTGCTTCAACCGCTCCTCGAAATCGCCGCGATAGCGGGTGCCGGCAAGCAGCGTCCCCATGTCGAGCGAGAAGATGGTCGCATCCTTCAGCGCATCGGGAACCTTGCCCTCGACGATCCGCTTGGCGAGCCCCTCGGCGATCGCCGTCTTGCCGACACCCGGATCGCCGACATAGAGCGGGTTGTTCTTGGAACGGCGGCAAAGCACCTGGATCGTCCGGTTGACCTCGTCGTTGCGGCCGATCAGCGGGTCGATCCGGCCGGCACGAGCCTTCTCGTTGAGGTTCACGCAATAGGCCTTCAGCGCTTCCTGCTTGCCCTTCGCGGCACCCTCTTCCTGGTCGCGCGCCTGCTTTGCCTCGGCTTCGCCCTCTTCGGCGCCACGCGGGGGGCGCACCTGCGACGCACCCGGACGCTTGCCGATACCGTGGGAAATGTAGTTGACCGCGTCGTAGCGGGTCATCTCCTGCTCCTGCAGGAAATAGGCGGCATGGCTCTCGCGCTCGGCGAAGATTGCAACCAGCACGTTCGCGCCGGTCACCTCTTCGCGGCCGGACGACTGCACGTGAATGACCGCGCGCTGGATCACACGCTGGAAGCCGGAGGTCGGCTTGGAGTCCTCGTCGTAGCCCGTCACCAGGTTCGAAAGCTCGTTGTCGACATAGTCGCTGACGGTTTTGCGCAGCACGTCGAGGTTGACGTTGCACGCCCCCATCACGGCAGCCGCATCAGCATCGTCGATCAGCGCGAGCAGAAGATGCTCGAGCGTGGCATATTCATGATGCCGCTCGTTCGCGTAGGTCAGTGCCTGGTGCAACGCCTTTTCGAGGCTCGGAGAAAATGTTGGCACGTCAGATCCTCACTTCTTTTCCATCACACATTGCAGCGGGTGCTCGTGCTGCCGGGCAAAATCCATCACCTGGCTGACCTTGGTTTCGGCGACTTCGTAAGTGAAGACACCGCACTCCCCGACGCCATGATTGTGAACATGCAACATGATACGCGTGGCCGCCTCCCTGTCCTTCTGGAAGAAGCGCTCCAGGATATGGATCACGAATTCCATCGGGGTGTAGTCGTCGTTGAGCAGCAGCACGCGATACAGATTCGGCTTCTTGGTCTTCGGCTTCGTGCGCGTGATGACGGACGTACCGCGACCGGCATTGTCCCCGTCACTTTTCTGCTGCATGAAGACCGGCGTGGCGATCATATTCTTCCATTCTCCAGTGGTTCGCCGGCCGGCTGGCGCCGAAGCGAACCCTTAGCACATTAAGGTAGTTCGTAATTTGGTGATTTTAAGCCCCCCGCAAAGGAGTGCAAACACATTTGCATCGCAACGGCCGCCGCCGTCGAGAAAAGCGGGGACAGGCCGTGAGAGGAACGCAGAAGGCCGGCCGCGGGTCCCGCAGCCGGCCTTGATTAATTCAATGCGCGGTGGCGCGACGGGTTTGCCTCAGACGGCCGTCGCGGCCGGGACACCGACGGACTTCGATGCCTTCGCGACCGGGGCCTCATAGGGCTTGTAGGCGCTCTTCGCCAGGTCGGCATACATTTCCGTGAGCTTCGTCGCTTCGGAAACGAAGCCTTCGTATGCGCCCTTCACGAAGTTCGTCTGCAGTTCCAGCGCCCCTTCGACGCTCTTCACGCCGGTCAGGCTTTCCATATGCGCAACCGCGTCCTGGAACGACTTCTTCGAATATTCGGAGGTTTCCGTCGCGATGGCCTGAAAGCCCTTCGCGATCTCTGCGTAATTCTTCAGCATCGCGTCCATGGCTTCCTTACCCTTCTTGTTCGCTTCATCGAAATTAAACATACGGCAGTGTCCCTTCTGCTTGATTTCGCTGGCAACGCACATAGCACGTGCACAATTTTTGTCAATTGTTTTCCGCGCCGCAATATCAAGTTCAGGTTGCACTCATTGTCAGAAAGAAGGGCCGCCTGAAGCGCCGGCGACCCTGGATACTGATATGGAAGAAATATATCAGCAAGCCTGCAACTAGAGGCTTAGAGATCGACGTCGAGGATCGCCATCGAGAAATTGTAGGAAAGATCGCCGTCCTCGTCGTCGCGGAAAACCACGCCGAGAAACTCGTCACCGAGATAGACCTCCGCGGAGTCGTCCTTGCGGGGACGAGCCTTGACCACGATGGCCGGATTGAACATCCGCTTGAAATAGGCGTCGAGCTTCTTGATTTCGTCGGGCTTCACTACAGTTCTCCATGGGCGATTCAGGTTCGCGGCGCTTGTCGCACGGCCGCTCGGATGATGTAAAGACACGGGCATGGACAAATGGCCGGAGGCTGAAACCTCCACCGCCCTCGACTGCCTTTGCCGACGTGGTTGTTTCCGGTCACGCCTCGGAGGCGAGCATCTGGTCCATCG
>DATGWU010000220.1:0-12292 GCA_035299345.1 Rhizobium sp. | reverse complement strand
GAATGCCGCCCGCATCGACGGAATGGTGTTTTCCAGGAATGCATGTTCGGGCGGAAGGATGCGGCTCGCCGTGCAGGTTTCGGCGGTCAGTCCTCCACGGTGGAAAAGCTGGTGTTGTCCGCGATGAGCGAGCAGGCGTGGCGCCTCTCCTTCGGGAAAGGCCGAGAACAGGCTGGTGTTCACGCCCCAGAGGACGGCGATCACCACGGTCGACGCGATCAAGGCGAGGCGAATCATGGCGTCCTCCCGGAGCGGTTTCGCCACGAGCCTCTCTCCAATTCCGGCATTTCGGTGGTCAGGGGGCCTTCTTCGCGCCGCGCGGATATGCTAACCAGACTGCATGGCATCATTCTTTTCGAACATCTTTTCGGCCTTCTCCGGTGCGTCCAAGGACAAGGCTGCCCCGACGGTCGGCTCCGAACCTCAGGCCCATGCCGGCTGCACCATTCATGCCGCTCCGATCCGTGAGGGAAGCCAGTATCGTCTGGCCGGGCGCATCGAAAAGGTGATCGACGGAGAAACGCTGGAGCGAACCTTCATCCGGGCGGACGTCTTCACCTCCGCCGACGATGCTCTCGAATGCACCTTCCGCAAGGCGCGCCAGATCATCGATCAGAACGGAACGTCACTCTTCGCAGATGGCGTCAAGTCGCGCCCGGTCTGACGGCCGGCATTCGATCCCTCGGCCTTTTCCTGCTTTGAATCGCAAAACAGTCGAGGATTTGGACGTTCTTGGCATTTCGCGGCTTGCGCCGGGACGATCTTCAAATCCAGAAGTACGCTAGGGTATAGCGACTCGCGGTGCATTCGCCGGAGCGGTGCTGCATGGCAACCGCGCGGCTCGGCGGAAGGCGTCGGGACAAGGGGGCAAAACGGGGATGAACCAGAGCACGAATCTTGCGCTCTTCGTGGTCGAGGCGGTGTTGTACTTCACCCTTCTGACCACTCTCCTTCACTTTCGCCACCGCATCGGACTCGGTGTCTTCCTGACCGCGCTCGGCGTCATGCACTTTGTCGAAACGTACCTGGCCGCCGTCTTTTACGTTGATCTGCCGATCGGTATCGTCTCGCCGGGCTCGTCGATCTTTTTCGCAGGCAAGCTGGTGATGATCCTGATGCTCTACATCAAGGAGGATGCCGCAACCGTTCGCCAGCCGATCTACGGCCTGTTCATCGGCAACGCCGTAACGCTGGTCATCGCCCAGTTCCTGCTGCTCCACCACACGGTTTCGCTGACGCCCGGACAGACGGCGGACGTGGCCTTCCTCCGCGAGATGGGCCTACTGATGCTTTGGGGAACGGCTCTTCTCTACATCGACTCACTTGCGATCATCCTGCTCTACGAGCGGATCGGCCGGCTGTTCCCCGGTCCGACGATCAGCAGGGTCGCTGCAAGCAGCGTGCTCGTGCTTACCTTCGACCAGGTCGGCTTCTACGGCCTGCTCGCCTATCTCTACGATGCACCGGCAGCCGTATTCTGGGGCGGCTGGAAAGCCAAGATGGTGGCGGCGCTCCTCTATTCGGCGATGTTCGCGCTATATCAAGCATTCTTTCGTGATCCGGGCATGGTGCTGGCGCGCCGTCCGATCCGGGACATCTTCACCGACCTGACCTTCCGCGAGCGCTACGAGGATCTGCTGGCGCGAACCGGGCGCGATGTGCTCACCGGCGCCTTCGACCGCGGGCGCATGGAGATCGAGGCGCCACGCCTGCTGCGGGAATCGACCGAGCGCCGCAAGGCGCTCAGCGTCGCGATCGTCGACGTCGATCACTTCAAGGCGGTGAACGACCGCTTCGGCCATCTCCACGGGGACAGCGTGCTCCGCGAGGTGGCCGACGAGCTCCATCGCGGCACCCGCACCGGTGACCTGCTGTTTCGCTACGGCGGCGAGGAATTCGTCGTCGTCCTGCCGGAGGCCAATCACGCCGACGCGCTGCTGATCTCGGAGCGCATGCGACAGGAGATCGCCGCGGGCATCCGCGATCACGGCGGCGAGCCCATCACCGTCAGCATCGGCGTCGCAACTGCACCGGAGGATGGCGCGAACTTCACGAGCCTGCTCGCCGCGGCCGACAACCGCCTGTACCGGGCGAAGAATGCCGGCCGCAACCGCACGGAGGGGAGGCCGGACAGCAGCGTCTGACGCCGCCGCCGGTTGCGTGACTGGGTTTCAGAGGATCAGGCGGAACTTCGCAAAGCCTTCCGCTCCGTCGCCGGCGTCCTCGATCTTCGCGCCCCTGATGTCCTTGGCGTATTGCCGGCCCTTCGGCCCGGTCTCGAAGATCGCCGTAGCCCCCTGGTTCGGAGCGAAGGACCAGTTGTCGTCGGCTGACGGATTGATCTCGCCCTGGTCGACGATGTAGCGGACGATCACGTCACGATTGGTGTCCGGCGCGACGAAAATCACCTTGTCGGCGGCGATCTCGGGGAACTTGCCGCCGCCGCCGGCGCGATAGTTATTGGTCGCCACCACGAACTTGCGGCCGGGATCGATCGGCTGTCCGCCGAACTGCAGGTTGACGATCCGGTTCGCCTCCGGATTGATGACCTTGCCGTCGCCGTCGTATTTCGGCGGCTGGGCGAGGTCGATCTGGTAGGTGACGCCGTCGATCACGTCGAAATTGTAGGACGGGAAGTGCGCGTTGAGGAGCGGCGCGTCCTTCGCGCCGGGCGTCACCTGGTTGAACATCACGGCCGACATTTCGAGCCAGTTCTTGACCTGTTCGCCGGTCACCAGCACCGCCTGCACCGTGTTCGGGTAGAGATAGAGGTCGGCGACGTTCTTGATCGCGATATCACCGGCGGCGACGTCGGTATAGTAGTCCGACCCACCACGCCCGCCGGCCTTGAAGGGGGCCGCCGCCGACAGGACCGGGTAGTCCTTGTATTCGGAGTCCTTCAGCATTTCCCGGATATACCAGGTCTGCGCATTAGAGACGATCTGCACCGACGGGTCATCGGCAACGAGCGCGAAATAGGAATAGAGCGGCGCCGAGGTCTTGCCGACGGGCGTGCGGACATATTGCAGCGTGGCCTCGTGCTCGGCGCTGACGGACGCCACGATCTCCGGTTTGTCGGATACGTCGGCGACGATCTTGCGGTTGTCGTCGCGGTGATAGATCGGCCGCGCCTCGCTGGTGAAGTCGACGATCTTCCAGCTTGCGCCGTCCTTCTCGAGCAGCAGGTCGATGAGGCCGAGATGGGAGCCCCAGAAGCCTCCCATCACCGCCGGCTTGCCGAGCAGCGTCCCCTTGACCGGGTCTGCACCGGGCACGTCATCCCAGGTCTTCGGACCGGGGAAGACAAGGTGCTGGTGGCCGGTGAAGACCGCGTCAATGCCCTCGACGCCGGCGAGATAGAGCGAGGCGTTTTCCATGCGCTCGCTCTGGCCGTGCCCGTCGATGCCCGAATGGGAAAGTGCGACGATGAGATCGGCGCCTTCCTCCTTCATCACCGGAACCCAGGCGCGCGCCGCCTCAACGATGTCGCGGGTCTGTGCCCGGCCTTCGAGATTCTTGGCATCCCACACCATGATCTGCGGCGGAACGAAGCCGATGAAGCCGATGCGGATCTGGTTCTCGTTGCCGGCGCCATCACGGATCTTGCGGTCGAGGATGGTGTACGGCTTGAGATGGAGTTCGTCCTTCCTGGGATCGTCCGCCAGCATGCCCGTCGTCAGATTGGCGCACACGATCGGAAAGTTCGCGCCCCCCAGCGTGTTGAACATGAAGTCGAGGCCGTAGTTGAACTCGTGGTTGCCGAGCGTGCCGCAATCGTAGCCAAGGACGTTCATCGCCTTGACGACCGGATGCAGGTCGCCGGCCTTCATGCCTTTTTCATAGGCCATGTAGTCGCCCATCGGATTGCCCTGGAGGAGGTCTCCGTTGTCGATCAGCATCGAGTTCCCTGCTTCGGCACGGATGGAATCGATGATCGAGGCGGTACGGGCAAGCCCCATCGTGTCGTTCGGCTTGTCGGCATAGTAGTCGTAGGGCATCACGTTGACGTGGATGTCCGTCGTTTCCATGAGCCGCAGGTGCGCGTGGTTGCCGTTCGCCCGGGCTGCGAAGGGATGGAGCACGATGAGGGCTGTGGTTGCTGCGAAGCCTCCGAGGAGGCTGCGTCGGGAAATGGGATGCAGATCAGACAGGGACATGTGGGGTCTTCCTCCGGTGGCTGCCCTTGCGACGGGCAAGACTAGAGCCGTTTAGGGACAAGTGCATCCGGAAAATGACAGGCATGTGTCGGTTGTACCCCTGGCTTGTGGGCAGCCGCCGGCGTCACGCTTCACCGGCACGCGAACGGCGCAGCATGCAGGGCACCGTTGCGCCGCAGCCGGCGAATATGATCCTTCGCCGGCGCGACGCGCGACGGTATGCCTTTCCCGCCCGATCAGCGGGTGAGAACCGGACGGACTTCCTTGTGGAAATGCCGGAAATAAGCGGACATCTGGGCGAGCGTATTGCTCGTGTTGATCACTTCGACGCCGAGACGACTCGCCTTGCGCCAGCGTACTGTGGCTTCGATCAGACCGAGGTGATCGTTCTGGATCTGCACGATGCTGCCGGCGGCGGCGTGGAGCGGTGTCGCGAGTTCGAGCGCAAGACCCGTGTGCGAAACGTCGACCATCCGCGCATTGGCTTCCTGCTGCAGATACTTCACTTTGCTGTCGACCCGGCAGCGTTGCCGTGATGCCCGCCGCGTTTCCATATTCAGGTTTGATTTCGTCATGCTTCCCCCCCGAAAAGGTTGTCCTGAAAACGCAACCTTAGGAGGAGTTCTTTGCTGGTCGTTGAATCTTGCTGTTAAAATTGTCGCTATATGCATCAAAGGCCGACATTCGGTCGGTCGATGATCTCGCGAAGGGCGAAGCTGGAGTTGATCTTGACCACATGGGGGAGGGCCGACAGCCAGTCGCGATGGATGCGTTCGTAATCCTCGAGGTCCTTGGCCGCGACGCGGAGAATATAGTCATATTCTCCCGACATCAGATAACAGACGAGCACGTTCGGGCATCGCTTTACCGCAGCCTCGAAATCGGAGAGTGTTTTCGCGAACTGACCCGAAAGCGAGATGTGCACGATTGCGATCATCTTATATTCGAGTACTTTGTTCGACAGCCGCGCGTGATAGCCGCTGATCACACCCGATCGCTCGAGGATGTCGTGGCGCCGCGAACAGGCCGACGCACTCAGCCCGACCTTTTCGGCGAGCTCGGCATTGGTCATGCGACCGTTTTGCTGAAGCGCTTTCAAAATCGCAAGATCAATCGCGTCTAGCTCGTGCATTCGAACATCCTTCGAAATATTCGTCTATTCCAGCAATAATGCGCGAAATTAATGCTGCTCAAAATTGAAATTTGCAAGGACATTTTGCGCCGTCGGTGTTTCAAATTTGGGGTCAAATCACCCGAGGCGAAAACGCCGGCAAGAGAGGAACGAAAATGCTCGTAGGCTGCCCCAAGGAAATCAAGAATCACGAGTACCGGGTCGGGCTGACGCCCGGTGCCGTGCGCGAATACGTGGCGCATGGCCACAAGGTGCTGATCGAGACGGGCGCCGGCGGCGGCATCGGCGCCGACGACAATGCCTATATCGCGGCCGGTGCCGAGATCGTCGGTTCGGCCAAGGATATCTTCTCCCGGGCGGACATGGTCGTGAAGGTCAAGGAACCGCAGCCGTCGGAGTGGGTGCAGTTGCGTGAAGGCCAGATCCTCTACACCTACCTCCACCTCGCTCCCGATCCGGAACAGACGAAGGGCCTGCTCGAATCCGGCGTTACCGCCGTCGCCTACGAAACCGTGACCGACGACCGCGGCGGCCTGCCGCTGCTGGCTCCGATGTCGGAAGTCGCCGGTCGCCTGGCGATACAGGCCGGCGCGACGGCACTGCAGAAGGCCCATGGCGGCCGCGGCGTGCTGCTCGGCGGCGTTCCCGGCGTACTTCCGGGCAAGGTCACCGTCATCGGCGGCGGCGTCGTCGGTCTGCATTCTGCGCGTATGGCGGCTGGCCTCGGCGCCGAAGTCACCATCATCGACCGCTCGCTGCCGCGTCTGCGCCAACTCGACGACATCTTCGCCGGTCGTGTCCGCACGCTCTATTCGACGATCGACAGCCTTGAACAGGCCGTCTTCGCCGCCGACCTGGTGATCGGCGCCGTGCTGATCCCGGGTGCCGCTGCGCCGAAGCTCGTCACCCGCGAAATGCTCTCGGGCATGACGAAGGGCGCGGTGATCGTCGATGTCGCCATCGACCAGGGCGGCTGCTTCGAGACCTCGCATGCAACGACGCATTCGCATCCGACCTACGAAGTCGATGGTGTCGTCCACTATTGCGTCGCCAACATGCCCGGCGCTGTTCCGGTCACATCCACCGAGGCGCTGAACAACGCCACGCTCATGCACGGCCTCGCGCTCGCCGATCGCGGCCTGCGGGCTCTCGCCGAAGACCGTCACCTGCGCAATGGCCTCAACGTGCACCGCGGACGCATCACCAACCGTCCGGTCGCGGAAGCACTTGGCTACGAAATGCACGCACCGGAAATGGTGCTGAACGTCGCGTAACGTAAACCGACGCCTCTGCAACGTGCATTCCGTTACGTAAGAACAGCGGAACGTCGCTGCGCATTTTGCGACCGGCCAGTCTCTGGCCGGTCGTTCGCGTTTTACTCACACCCGGTCGATACGGCACTGGTAACAGTTGTTGGTGGCCGACCTGACATGCACGTAGGCGATGTCGTCGCGTTCGAATAGCTCGGCGGCGTACTGCCTGATCTCCTCGCGCGGAACGACGGCACCGGAGCCATAGACGATCCGGTCGTCGTCGCCGTAGCCGCGCAGGATGTAGCTCGGGTGCCGCAGGATCGGTGGCAGCGCGTCTCCGCCTTCATGACGTTCGCAGGCCTCCGCATGCAGGAAGATCGGCCCGGTTTCCGCATAAGGCTGGAGTGCGGGGAAGGGGCGGTGCGCGAGCGTGAGATAAGGCTCCCCAGCGCCGACCAGACGCAGACAGTGACGGCAGGGAACGCCGCCACCATCGGAAATGCGCCGTTCCGGGGCAAGCCCATAGGCGTCGGCTTCTCCCTCGCGATACCCGGCTGCGGTGGTGGACGGTAGGGCGGAAAATTGGATCATGGACATGGTGTCTCCTTTCGATCGCACCATTTTCCGCCGAGGACGTTCCCGAACCACCCGTTTCCTGCCGGATCGCGGAAGATTCGGCCCAAATTTGGTTGTTTCTGCAGATTGCCGCCCCGTGCCCGGATGCACTATGCAAAGTCGTCGGGGCTCTAAAATTCGGGGGAATAATGCTCAGAAAACTGATGTGTGCGGCGCTCGCCTGCGTCGCGTTCGCGATGCCTCATGCCGCGCGGTCGGAAGAGGTGCTCGATCTCGGGAAGCTCAACGACGAGCAGATGACCGAGGCGATCAATTTCGTGACCGGTAACGCGATCTTCGTTCTTTTCCACGAAGCCGGCCACATGCTGGTTTCCGAACTCGGCGTGCCGGTACTCGGCCGTGAGGAGGATGCCGTCGACGCATTGTCGTCCATCCTGCTTCTCGAGGCCCATGACGAGACGCTCGACCAGGCGATCACGGATTCGGCTGACGGCTGGTTCCTCGCGAGCGACAAGAGCGCCGAGAACGGTGACGAGCTCGCTTTCTGGGACAGTCACGGGCTCGACGAGCAGCGTGCCTACCAGATGGTCTGCATGATGGTCGGCAATGACGCCGAGGGCTTCAAGCAGTTTGCCGACTCGATCGACTTCCCTCAGGAGCGGCGTGAGGAATGCGCCGTCGAATACGTGCAGACCGCACAGAGCTGGATGAGCGTGCTTGCACCCTACCATAGGGCCGACGGCAAGAAGGCCGAGATGAAGGTGACCTATGAGAAGGTCGCCGACGAAGAACTCGCGGCCTATGCCTCGATGATCCAGTCGGCAGGCTTGCTCGAGGTCGTGCGGGACGTGTTCGCCGAGAGCTACAACCTGAAGGACGGAATCCGCGTCACGGCCAAGGCCTGCGGCCAGCCGAACGCCTTCTGGCATCCGGGTGAACGCGAGCTCACCTATTGCTACGAGCTCGCGCAGATGCACATGACGCTGATTGCCGACTATCTGCTCAACAAGGCAGAATGACGGAAGCCGCGCGGCCTCACCGGGAGGCCGCGTCCCGGCGGATCATCTGAAGCAGCTCTTCCTCCGTGAGCGGCTCGACCAGCGCATCGAAGGTCTCGACCGGCGAGAAGCCGAAGCGCTGGTAGAGCTGCAGGGCGCGTGGATGGTCGAGGGTGTTGGTCGTGACCGTCACCTTCTTCGGATCGTTCTGCCAGGCGAGATAGAGCGCCTGCAGCAGGAACCACTTGCCGAGGCCCATGCCGAGCACGTACTCCATCAGTCCGAAGTAGGAAAGCTCCACGACATCATCGTTCTTCTGCGCCAGTTCGAAGAAGCCGGCAGGCGCTCCGTTGACATAGAGAACGTTGATGCTGACCTTCGGGTCGTGGACAATCGCGCGCAGCTCCGCGTCGTTCATCCGCAGTCGTGCGTGCCAGTGCCAGCGCCCGCCGACCTGGCGTTGCAGGAAGCGGTAGAAGGGCAGCGGAATCTCGACCGCCCGCATGATCGCCGTCTGGATATTGACCGGCACGGGCAGGCTCGTCTTCGGCGGCGCGGTCATTTCGAGGCGCGTAACATGGGCGCGAAGTGGTCCGTGCACCCTCGGCGCAACGGGTCCGGCGGGGCCGGTGGTGACCGGTGTTTCGCCGCGGCTGCCCCATTCCGACCAGGAACCGTCATAGAGCGTGTTGTCGCGGTGGCCGAGAGATTCGAGCGCGAGCGTTATCACCGCCGCCGTCACCCCCGAGCCGCAGCTTGTTACGACCGGCTTCGTGAGGTCGATCCCGGCATCGGAAAAAATCGAGCGCAGCTTGGCGAGGTCCTTCAGGTGCCCGCCTTCTGAGAGCGAAAGTGCCGGCACGCTGCGGGCGCCCGGAATGTGCCCCGAACGCATGCCCTCGCGCGGCTCTGGCTCGTCGCCGGTGAAGCGGCCGGCCGGCCTTGCATCCGCGATCTGACGCGAGCCGTTGTCGGCGATCTCCTGCATTTCCTCGAACGAGGTCAGCCGTTCACGCTGGAAATTGGTGACGAAATTGGCCGGTGCCGGTTCGGGCAGGTCCGTTTCTAGCGGCCGGCCCTCCGCTTTCCAGCCGTCGAGGCCGCCGTCGAGTACGTAGACATTGCGGGCACCCATGACGCGGAACATCCACCAGACGCGCGGCGCGGAGAAGATGCCGGGGCCGTCATAGACGACGATCGTGTCGGTCGCCGAAATGCCGAGCTTGCCGACCTCCTCGGCAAAGAGTTCCGGGGAGGGAAGCGAATGCGGCAAGCCGGTCGTCAGGTCGGCGATGACGTCCTGGTCGAAGAAGACGGCGCCGGGGATGTGCCCGGCCGCGTATTCGGCGGCACCGTTACGACCCTGGGCGGGCAGGTACCAGGATGCGTCGACGATCTTGAATTCGGGGGCGCCGAGCTGTTTTTCCACCCAATCGGCGGATACGACGAAGCGGCTTTTCTCCGCAGGCATGGTTTTCTCCCGTTGCCGTCAGGCAAGGGCGTCCGGCGTTCCGAAACGGATGCGGAACCGGCGGTTCTCCTTGCCCTTCTTTTCAATCCTGGCGATGTGAATCGCCCCGACCTCCTGGGTCTCGGAAACATGTGTGCCGCCGCAGGGCTGGCTGTCAACGGCGGAGTCTTCGCCGATGCAGACGAGGCTCACCCGGCCCATGCCGACCGGCGGCCGGACGTTCTTCGACTTGACGATGCCCGGATTGGCCGCGAGTTCCTCGTCGGTGATCCACTGCACGTAGACCGGATGGTTTTCGGAGACGAGCCGCATCAGTTCCTTCGTGACCGTGTCGCGGTCGATCGTCTCCGTCATGTCGAAGTCGACGCGGGACTCGTCCTCGCCGACGGCGGCGCCGGTGATCGGGAAGGGGCAGACGACGGAGAGCAGGTGGCAGGCGGTGTGCATGCGCATCAGCTTGTACCGGCGCGGCCAGTCGACGTGCATCACGAGCGTCTCGCCGACGCTCGGAAGATCCTGCCCCTCCGCCGGCATGTGAAGGATGATGTCCTTCGTCGCGCCGTGCCGGGTCACGTCGAGCGCGATCCTCGAACCGTCGGTACGCTCCAGGAAACCCGTGTCCCCCGGCTGGCCGCCCGAGGTCGCGTAAAAGCAGGTCCGGTCGGTTTCGATGCTGCCGTCCTCGTTGACCGCCGTCACCACCGCCTCGCAGGTCGAAAGATAGAAGTCGTCGCGATAGAGAGCGGTGGTCGGCATGGCTTCTCCCTATGCGGCCTCGAAAGGCAGGTCGAATTCGGTGGTCGTCTCGAGCCAGCCGGGGACCGGCAGGGCCTTCGACGCAAGGAAGGCGGGGTTGAAGAGCTTGGACTGGTAGCGGTTGCCGTAGTCGCAGAGCATGGTGACGATGGTATGCCCCGGACCGAGCTCGCGGGCAAGGCGGATCGCACCGGCGATGTTGATGCCGGACGAGCCGCCGAGGCAGAGCCCCTCCTGCTCGACGAGATCGAAGATGATCGGCAGCGCTTCCGAATCCGGGATCTGATAGGCGAAATCGGGGGTGAAGCCTTCGAGGTTGGCGGTGATGCGACCCTGGCCGATGCCTTCGGTGATCGAGGAGCCGGAGGACTTCAGTTCGCCGTTCCGATAGAATTCGTAGAGAGCGGCGCCCTCGGGATCGGCGATGCCGATCTTGACGTCACGCTTCAGTTCCCGCAGCCCGGCCGCGGTTCCGGCCAGCGTGCCGCCCGAACCGACCGCGCAGATGAACCCGTCGACCTTGCCTTCGGTCTGCGCGAAGATTTCCCGCGCGGTGGTCGCGATATGGGCGTCGCGGTTGACCGTGTTGTCGAACTGGTTCGCCCAGATCGCGCCGTTCGGTTCCGTTCTCGCCAGCTGTTCGGCAAGGCGACCGGAGAGCCGCACGTAGTTGTTCGGGTTCTTGTAGGGAACGGCCGGCACCTCGACGAGCTCGGCACCGAGAAGACGCAACGCGTCCTTCTTTTCCTGGCTCTGGGTTTCGGGGATGACGATCACCGTCCGGTAACCGAGAGCCTTGGCGACCAGCGTGAGCCCGATGCCGGTATTGCCGGCGGTACCTTCGACGATGACGCCGCCGGGCGCGAGCAGGCCTTTCTTCTCGGCATCACGGATGATGTAGAGGGCGGCGCGATCCTTGACCGACTGGCCGGGGTTGAGGAACTCCGCCTTGCCGAGAATGGTGCAGCCGGTCGCCTCCGAGGCGTTCTTCAGCCGGATGAGCGGCGTATTGCCGATCGCCTCGAGGACGGAGGGATGAAATGCCATGGGATGAGCCTTCTCTTTGCCGGAAGATTAAGAAGCGACTTTTCAAATCTCAAGACGAAGAAGACAAGGAATTCGGTTCCGCGGCAGGGCTCCGGTATAGAAAAACCGTGCTTTGCCGACCGCGGACGGCAAAGACAGCCTATCCGGCGCGCGAGCCACCGAGCCCGCGAAACGCCGTGAGCGCCCGTTCGCGCGCCACCTTGTGGTCGACGATCGGGAGCGGGTAGGTCTTGCCGAGAACGAAGCCGGCCTCCGAAAGGGTTGTGGCCGGCGCCTCGAATGGCCGGTGAATGTAGCGGGAATCGAGGCGTGCGAGTTCGGGCACGAACTTTCGCACATAGGCGCCGGCGGGATCGAACTTCTCCCCCTGGCTGACCGGGTTGAAGATACGGAAGAAGGGGGCGGCATCCGCGCCGGAGCCGGCGACCCATTGCCAGCTCGCGGCATTCGACGCCGGGTCAGCGTCGACGAGCGTGTCGCAGAACCAGGCTTCGCCCTCCCGCCAGTCGATCAGCAGGTCCTTGACCAGGAACGAGGCGGCGATCATGCGCACCCGATTGTGCATCCAGCCGGTCTGCCAGAGCTGCCGCATGCCAGCGTCGACGATCGGGTAACCGGTTTCCCCGCGCTGCCACCGCCGCAGCCCTTCCGGATCGTTCCGCCACGGGAAGCCGTCGAACTTTTCGGCAAAGTTGCGTCGTGCCAGCTCGGGGAAGTGAAAGAGCAGGTGATAGCTGAACTCCCGCCAGACGAGTTCCTTGCGGAAACTCATAACGTCCTCCGCAGGCACGAGGCCGGCAAGTCCGCGTGTCGCGTGCCATACCTGTGCCGGCGAAATCTCGCCGAGAGCGAGGTGGGGCGAGAGCATGGAGACATGGGGTTCGGCGGGAAAGTCGCGGCGG
>DATGWU010000219.1:0-8063 GCA_035299345.1 Rhizobium sp. | reverse complement strand
AAGATAGCGGCCGCACGGCCGAGCCGCCGCGCCAGGAAGGCCGAGCGGGAGACGGGCCGGTCATAGCGAATGGTCATCGATGCGTCACCGGCGCTCGCAAGTGCGGATCAGGTGCTTCCTGTTTATCGTCTCGCCCGGCAGGCGACAAGCGCGCTCACGGCTGCGAACCCTCGCCCGCCTGACTGCCGTCGGTCTGAGTGCCGTCGTCGAGCGGCAGCTCCTCGCCGTTCAGGGTCGGTGCCGAGCCGTCGTCGGGAATGATGAGCTGCAGGTCGCCCGGCGGCACCGGAGGCGCGGCATTCTCCGGCTGCGGCATGTAGAGCGAGCCGAGGACGATGAAGCCGATGACCACGAGCCAGCTACCGACGATGCGCGAGGGGATTACGAGCCAGGGACCGCGGAACTGCCGCAGCAGAAGCGCGGGCGCCACGACGAGCCAGAGCGCGCAGAGCACCGTGCCTGTCGTGAAATCGAGAATGCCGATGCCGAGGTCGTCGAGGCCGACGAAGAGCGAGAAGGAGAAGGCGACGATCGCCGCGGCGACGGCCGCCGCAGGGCCGGCCCAGCGTCCCGGCACCCAGAGTGCCCCCCCGGTCACGATCACCGCGGCGGGGGCGACGAGATAGAGCACCTCGCCGAGCGGCGAGGCGAGTATCCCCCGGAAGATCGGATCGAAGAAGGACAGCGTCACCACCAGCACGACGAGGAACGTCGCGAAGATGATGCGCATCTCACGCTCGCCCGGCGCGACGGCTGCGGCGACCGCAAGGCCGAGCATCGCCAGAACGAGGTCGTAGACCGAGAGCGTGAAGAGGAAGCCGAGCTCCAGGAAGCCGTAGTCGTGGGTGATCGCCTGCGACAGGCCGAGCCCCACAAAGCCGAGGAGGACGAGGCCGAGCGACCAGCGGAAGCCCGCGGTGCGGCTGATCCGGCGGAAATCGGGCCGCGTGCCGGCCGGCACCGGCGGCAGCGCCTCGGCCGGCGGCATCGCGGGCTGGGTTTTCGCGGGCTGGCTCTTCATAGACTGCGGCTTTGCGGCGGGTGTCGACGGGAGGGCGCCTGCCGTCCTCGCCCGCTGCCGGGCCCTTTGCTGTTGCCGTCGCTTGCTCATGAAGGCCGTCTCATGCCGTCCGGGTGAAAGATCCTCCGACGGCTATTCCACACCGCGGGCGATTTGTCATCTGCCGGGAGCGCGGGAGCTAGCCCGCGCTGCGGCCGTTGCGGTTCGCCTTGATCGCCGCCTGCGCGGCGGAGAGCCTTGCGATCGGCACACGGAAGGGCGAGCAAGAGACGTAGTCGAGGCCGGTACTTTCGCAGAAGTGGATCGAGGCCGGATCGCCGCCGTGCTCGCCGCAGATGCCGAGCTTCATGTCGGGCCGGGTCTGGCGGCCGCGCTCGGCGGCAATGCGGATCAGTTCGCCCACGCCGTCGAAATCGAGCGAGATGAAGGGGTCGTGCTCGATGATGCCCTTGCGCTGGTAGGTGGTGATGAAGGACGAGGCGTCGTCGCGCGAGATCCCGAAGGTCGTCTGCGTCAGGTCGTTGGTGCCGAAGGAGAAGAATTCCGCCACCTCGGCGATGACATGGGCGCGCAGGGCGGCGCGCGGCAGCTCGATCATCGTGCCGACGAGATAGCCGATCTGCAGGCCGGCCTCGGTCATCACCTCCTGGGCGACGCGGTCGATCGCCGCCTTCACATAGTCGAGCTCTGATTTCAGGCCGACGAGCGGCACCATGATTTCCGGCACGACCGCGGCACCCGTCTCGCGGGCGGCCTCGATCGCCGCTTCGAAGATCGCGCGGGCCTGCATTTCGGCGATCTCGGGATAGGAGATCGCAAGACGGCAGCCGCGATGGCCGAGCATGGGGTTGAACTCGTGGAGCGCGTCGACCCGCTGGCGCAGGTGCTGCGGTTCGAGGCCCATGGCGTCCGCCACTTCGGCGATCTCCTCGTCGGTCTTCGGCAGGAATTCGTGCAGCGGCGGATCGAGGAGACGGATCGTCACCGGCAGGCCGTGCATGATCTCGAAGAGTTCGGTGAAATCGGAGCGCTGCATCGGCAGCAGCTTGGCGAGCGCCCGGCGGCGGCCCTCCTCGTCGGCGGCGAGGATCATCTCGCGCATCACCTGGATGCGCATGCCCTCGAAGAACATGTGCTCGGTACGGCAGAGGCCGATGCCTTCAGCGCCGAAGGAGCGCGCCGCGCGCGCATCGGTCGGCGTGTCGGCATTGGTGCGCACCGTCATGCGTCGCGTGCGGTCGGCCCAATCCATCAGCTGGGCGAAATCGCCGGAAAGCTCCGGCTGCAGCATCGGCACCCTGCCCTTCAGCACCTGGCCGGTGGAACCGTCGATGGTGATGACGTCGCCCTTGCCGAGCGTCACGCCGGCGCCGATCAGCACCTCGTTACGCAGGTCGACGCGCAGGCTTCCGGCGCCCGCGACGCATGGGATGCCCATGCCGCGGGCGACCACCGCCGCGTGGCTGGTCATGCCGCCGCGGGTCGTCAGGATGCCTTCCGCCGCGTGCATGCCGTGAATGTCTTCCGGACTCGTCTCGACGCGGACGAGGATCACCTTGCGGCCCTCCTCCTCGGCAATGACGGCCTCTTCCGCCGTGAAGACGATCTCGCCGGTCGCCGCCCCCGGCGATGCCGGGAGGCCGGCGCCGATGACGTCGCGCTCGACGCGCGGATCGATCGTCGGGTGCAAAAGCTGGTCGAGCGAGGACGGCTCGATGCGCATCACCGCCTCTTCCTCGCCGATCAGGCCTTCGGCCGCCATGTCGACGGCGATCTTCATCGCCGCCTTCGTCGTGCGCTTGCCGGAACGGGCCTGCAGCATCCAGAGCTTGCCGCGCTCGATGGTGAATTCGAGGTCCTGCATGTCGCGGTAATGCGCTTCGAGCTTGTCGCAGATTGAGCGGAACTCGGCGAAGGCCTCGGGCATGACCTTTTCGAGGGAGGGTTTGTCGGAGCCGGATTCGATCCGCGCCGCCTCGGTGATCGATTGCGGCGTGCGGATGCCGGCGACGACGTCCTCGCCTTGAGCGTTGACGAGGAACTCGCCGTAGAGCGCCTTCTCGCCGGTCGAGGGATTGCGGGTGAAGGCGACGCCCGTCGCAGAGGTCGAGCCGAGATTGCCGAAGACCATGGCCTGGACGGTGACGGCGGTGCCCCATTCTGCGGGGATGGCGTGCAGGTGGCGATAGGTGATCGCCCGCGGGTTCATCCAGCTTGCAAAGACCGCGCCGATCGCGCCCCAGAGCTGGACCAGCGGGTCCTGCGGGAAGGGTTCGCCGAGCTCCTCCTCGATCAGCGTCTTGTAGAGGCCGACGACATGCTGCCATTCGACGGCGGAGAGGTCGGTATCGAGGTCGTGGCCGAGGCGGGCCTTCTCGTCTTCGAGGATCTCCTCGAAGGCCTCGTGGCCGAGACCCATGACGACGTCGCCGTACATCTGGATGAAGCGGCGGTAACTGTCCCAGGCAAAGCGCGCATCGCCGGCATTGTGGCCGAGCGCCTCGACGGTCTCGTCGTTGAGGCCGAGGTTCAGCACCGTGTCCATCATGCCCGGCATGGAAGTGCGGGCGCCGGAGCGGACGGAGAGCAGCAGCGGATTGGTGGTATCGCCGAAGCCGCGGCCGGTGATCTCCTCCATGCCTTTCAGGCCGGCGAGCACTTCTTTCTTCATGCCCTCCGGCAGCGTGCGACCGTTGTCGTAATAATAGGTGCAGACGTCGGTGATGATGGTGAGGCCGGGCGGCACCGGCAGGCCGAGGCTCGCCATCTCCGCAAGGTTCGCGCCCTTGCCGCCGAGATGCTCGCGATCGCCTGCGCGACCTTCGGCCTTTCCGTCACCGAAGGTATAGACCCATTTCCTCATGCCCGCTCTCCACCCATAGGCTTTTTCCATCATTTACAGCAATCTAGCCGGATTGGAAACGCCGCGGCCTGCAACTTATGTTGCATTGCATCATAATTGCGGCACCCTCATGGAGGATTTTTCGTAGGAAAGCCGGAGGCTGTCCCTCCCGCCCTCAGAAATCGCCGGCGAGTCGTTCCGCGGGCGTCGGATCGCCGAAGACCAGATGTCCCTGCCGGGCGTCGCGAATATAAACCGTCACCCGCTTGCCGTCGGCGGAGAAAAGCGCCCGCAGGCGGCTCTCGGTGCAGCGCCCGGCCTCGCAGGCGGAAAAGAGCTGCATTTCCTTGCCTTCGACTGGGACGCTCTTCGAGGCGAGCGCAATGTATTTGGGCCGAGAAGCCATGGCGCGTATCCACGGCGGAAGCCCGCGGCGGCCCCGCAGCTGCTTTTCGAGCGCCTCGCGGTGGGGTGACGAGGATGCGATCACCTGGGGCAAAAAATTGCCGGAAAGGCTCGGTTCTGGTTCCCCGGCGTGGAGCGGAAGGGAGAAAGCGACCATCAGGGCCGCAGCCATGGCGACCGACCGGAGAAAACCCCGATACTGCCGGCGCCGGCCGGTCACACCGCCTCGCGCTCGCGCAGGGCCTCCGCCGTCTGCAGGTCGACGGAGACGAGCTGGGAGACGCCCTGCTCCGCCATGGTCACGCCGAACAGCCGGTTCATCCGCGCCATGGTGATCGGATTGTGAGTGATGACGACGAAGCGGGTCTCGGTGGAGGCCGCCATCTCGTCCATCAGGTTGCAGTAGCGCTCGACATTGTGGTCGTCCAAAGGCGCGTCCACCTCGTCGAGCACGCAGATCGGCGCCGGATTGGTGAGGAAGACGGCGAAGATCAGCGCCATCGCCGTCAGCGCCTGTTCGCCGCCGGACAGCAGCGTCATCGTCTGCGGCTTCTTGCCCGGCGGGCGGGCGAGGATTTCGAGGCCGGCGTCCAGCGGGTCGTCGCTTTCGATCAGCTGCAGCTCCGCGGTGCCGCCATTGAAGAGATGGGTGAAGAGCCGTTGGAACTGGGCGTTGACGACATCGAAGGCGGCGATCAGCCGCTCGCGACCCTCGCGATTGAGGCTCTGGATCGCCCCGCGCAGCTTGCGGATCGCGTCGATCACGTCGTCGCGTTCCCGGATGAGCGTGGCGAGCTTTTCCGAAAGCTCCTTCTGCTCCTCGTCGGCGCGCAGGTTGACGGCGCCGAGGCGTTCGCGCTCGATGCGCAGCCGGTCGAGATCGCGCTCGATCGCGCGCAGGTCCGGCAGGCCGTCGCCGGCGTTGCGCCCGGTCAGCCGGAAGGCTTCGTGGGGCTCGACGTTGAGCGCCTGGTGGATGCGCCCCTCGGTCTCCTTGCGGCGCTCGCGCGCCGACATCAGGCGTTCCTCGGCGCGGCCGCGCTTCTCGCGGCTTTCGGCAAGCTCGGCGAGCGCGGAAACCGCCTTCGCATCGGCGTCGCGCTGGCGGGTCTCGGCCTCGGCGAGCCTGTCGGCGGCGGCCCGGCGGGCAGCCTCCGCCTTGTCGAGTTCGGCGATCAGCGCGCGGCGCTTCTCGTCGAATTCGTCGGGCGCCATTTCGAGCGACATGATCTCTTCGCGGGCCTCGAGCTCACGATCGCGCAGGGTGGCGATATGCTCCTCGGCGCTTCTTGCACGGGCGATCCAGGTCGCGCGTTCCTGGCCGATCGCGGCAATGCGGCGCCGGCGCTGCTCGTTTTCGCGGTCGAGCCCTTCGTGGCGGGCACGCGCCTCGGCAAGCAGGCCGCGGCCGGTCGCGACTTCGACCTGGCTGATCCGCAGCCGCTCGTCGAGATCGGAAAGGTTCGGCGCATCTTCGAGCTCGATGCGGGCATTCTCCTCTTGCGCGAGGATTTCCTCGACCTGCGCCTGCAGGCCGCTCAGCGCCTCCTCGACCACGTCGCGGCGGCGCAGCAGATCGCCGGAGGCGCGTTCCGCCTGGGCGAGCACATCGCGGGCCTCGGAAAGACGGCGGAGCGAGAGACGCTGGGTCTCGCGCGCGGCGGCGAGGCTCGCGTCCGCCATGCGGATCGCCTCGACCGCCTCGGCAAGCCGGTCCTCTGCCTCGGCCAGCTGGTCGCGGGCTTCCCCGATCTCGGCCTCGATTTCGGCGAGACGGTTCTTCTGGGCGAGGCGGAGCGCGGCCGCACTCGGCGCCTCGGAGCCGCGGACATGGCCGTCCCAGCGGTAGACGGCACCTTCGCGGGTGACGAGCCGCTGGCCGGGCTGCAGGAGCCCCATGAGGTGGTGCGCCTCACCTGCCGCGACCACGCCAATCTGGCGGAGACGCCGCGTGAGCGCCGCAGGGGCGGCGACATGGCCGATCAGCGGAACCGCACCCGCGGGCAGGGCCGGATCCTCGGTGCCGGCACCGTTTTCGCTCCAGTGGGCGGGCGCACGCGGATCGGCCGGCGAATCGAGGTCGTCGCCGAGCACCGCACCGAGCGCCGTCTCGAAACCGCGGTCGACGCGCAACTCCTCGGCGACGGGCGAAAATTCGCCGGACGCGGCGGCGGAAGCGAGCATCTTCGAAATCGTCCGGGACTCGGTCTCGAGCCCGTTCAGCCTTGCGCGCGCCGCTTCGAGCGGGGTGCGGGCGAGGCTCTCGTCGCGGCGTGCGCCGACAAGGGCCGCCTCCGCCTCGACGACTGCGGCCTCGCAATCGGCAGAGGCCTGTTCGGCGGCGTCGACCATCTCCCGCTTCTCGTCGGGATCGGGCAGGCCGGCGACGCGTGCGGCGATATCGGAAATGTCGCGGGTGGCATCCTCCGCCTGGCGCTGCAGGCGCTGGCGGCGATCGGCGAGCTCGCGGATCGAGCGTTCGAGCTGGGTGCGGCCGGCGGCCGCCTCGGCACGTTCGGCGGTGAGCGCTGAAAACTGCTTCTCGCTTTCGCCGAGCGTCGCGGCGGCGGCCTCGAAAGCCTCGCGCATCTCCTCGGCATGGCGGCCGGAATCGGCGAGCACCTCTTCGAGCTCGGCCTCCTCTGCATCGAGCCGTTCGAGGATCGTCGCATTGTCGGCGACGAGCCGCTCCTCGCGGCGGATATCCTCGTCGAGCTGGGCCAGTCGGCGGGCAAGCTCGTCGCGACGTTTCAGCAGGCGGCCGGCATCCTCTTCGAGCTGCGAACGAGCGATCTGCAGGCGCTGCAGGGCGGCAGCGGCCTTCGCCTCGTCCTCGCGCAGCTCGGGCATCTTCAGGCTGGCGATCGCCTGCGCCTTGGCGGCCTCCATCTGGGCCTGTGCCTTTTCCGCGACGATCGAGGTCGCCTGGTTCAGCGCACTGTCCGCCTCGCCTTCCGCCTCCTTGGCCTGCACCCACTGCACATGGAGCAGCATCGCCTCGTTGGCGCGGATGTCGGCGGAGAGCATCTTGAAGCGGTTCGCCTGCCGGGCCTGCCGCTTCAGGCTCTCGATCTGGCTTTCGAGCTGGGTGGTGATGTCCTCGAGGCGTTCGAGATTGCCTTCGGCGGCGCGCAGACGGAGTTCCGCCTCGTGCCGGCGCGAATGCAGGCCGGAAATGCCTGCCGCCTCTTCGAGCAGCTGGCGCCGCGCCTGCGGCTTCGCCTGGATGAGCTCGCCGATACGCCCCTGTCCGACCATGGAAGGCGAACGCGCGCCGGTCGAGGCATCGGCAAAGAGCAACTGCACGTCCTTGGCACGCGCCTCCTTGCCGTTGATCCTGTAGACAGAGCCCTGCTCGCGCTCGATGCGGCGCGTCACCTGGATCTCGTCGGCATCGTTGAAGGCGGCGGGCGCCGTGCGGTCGGAATTGTCGAGATAGAGGCCGACTTCGGCCGAATTGCGCGCCGGACGGTTTCCGGAGCCGGAGAAGATCACGTCGTCCATGCCGGACGCGCGCATGTTCTTGTAGGAGTTCTCGCCCATCACCCATCGCAGTGCCTCGACGAGATTGGACTTGCCGCAGCCGTTCGGGCCGACGACGCCCGTCAGTCCGCGCTCGATCACGAACTCCGTCGGTTCGACGAAGGACTTGAAGCCGACGAGGCGGAGACGGTTGAATTTCATGGGTTCACCCTCCCCTTGAGGGGGAGGGTCGGAGCAAAGCTCCGGGGTGGGGTGACCGCCAGGAGCATCACCCCCACCCGCGCATTCGCGCGACCTCCCCCATCAAGGGGG
>DATGWU010000218.1:0-3462 GCA_035299345.1 Rhizobium sp. | reverse complement strand
GGCGAGATGAAGGGCCGCAATCGCCAGAAGCAGGACGGCGAGGAGAAGGGCGAGCGCGGTCACGGGAGGAACAGCCTCGAATGCTGGGTCTCATGCCTGAGGCTCATCTGGTCGGCGACGAGCGTCGCGCTGCCGAGATCGTCGAGCGTCGACGAGACCGTCCTCTCCGCCTGCTCGGCGATCACCTCTTCCAGGAAGGAGAGGAGCGCGACACCCTGGCTCTGCCCGAGGACGCCGAGGCGGATCGCCGCCGAGACGAGCTGCGACACCGCAGCGTGGAGAAAGGCGGCGACGGTCTCGGCCAGGCCGACACCGTTCGAGGCAGCGACGGCGCCGACGGCGACGCTGTAGGCCGTCCCGTCGTCGAGTACATCCGGAACCGAACCGGGCCAGGCGTCTGCGGCCGCAAGGAAGGCGCCGCCCTGTCGTGAGATTTCGAGATGGCGTTCGGCCGATCCGGCGAGCGCCGTGGCGAGTTCGGCGACCTCCTGCAGCCGCTCATCGTCGGCCGCGGCGCGGTGGGCCTCGGCAAGCAGCACCGCGTCGTTCCGGAGGCTGCCGTTTCGAAGCAGGATCAGGAGCCAGTCCTTCAGCGTCGCGGCCGACGACACGTGTCCCGACTGGACCGCGGCTTCGAGGCCGCCGGAATAGGCGAAGCCCCCCACCGGGAAGGCCGGAGAAAGCCAGGCCATCAGCCGCAACAGGGCCTGCACTGCCGAGGCTTCACGCATGGCCGCTCATTCGCGGCCGCCGTGTACGTGGCCGTTGTTGTCGCCGTGGGTATGATAGGCCCCTCGCATCGGCTGGAAGGCTTCGACGATCTCGACCACCCTCGCCCCGAGCAGCTCGATCATCTCCCGGATCACCCGGTCGCGCAGGATGAGAATGCGATCCGCCTCGATCTGCGCCGACATGTGGCGGTTGCCGAGGTGCCAGGCGAGTTCCGCCAGGTGCAGAGCGTCGCGCGGAACGATTTCGTAGAGCGGCTCCTTCGCCGCCCGGATTTCCACCTGGTCGCCATTGTCGAGCACCAGCCTGTCTCCGTCGCCGAAGACCACCGGTTCCTTGAGGTCGAGCATGACCATGTCGCCGTCGGTGAGATGAAGAAGCTTTCGCCTCAGGTGCCGCTCGTCATGGGCAAGCACCACCGTGCCGACGGGAAGAGCGGCCGATGTGCCGGCCGAGAGATAGGTCGTAATACGCTGCATGGCTAATCCGAACTGACTATCCCGGAAAAATGCAGAATTTGGGCGTGCACCGCAACAGGCAAGTTCTAATCACAACGAATGATAGCACATCTTGTCGTTCACACCAAAAAGGGCGCCGGCCAGTCGACCGACGCCCTCGCGACGAAAAGCGCGAAAGCCTCAGGCGGCCTTCTTTTCCTGCAGCTTCGCCAGGATGTTCTGCGGCGAGGAAACGCCATAGGGATCGCTCTCGCAGTTGTCGGAGAAGCCTTCTTCCTCGAACCACTGCTCGATCATGCCGTTGTTGATGATCGCCGCGTAGCGCCAGGAGCGCATGCCGAAGCCGAGGTTGTCCTTGCGGACCAGCATGCCCATCTTGCGGGTGAATTCGCCGGAACCGTCGGGGATCAGCTTGACGTTTTCGAGGTTCTGCTGCTTGCCCCAGGCGTTCATGACGAAGGCGTCGTTGACGGAGATGCAATAGATCTCGTCGATGTCTTCGGCCTTGAACTCGCCGTACATCTTCTCGAAGTCGGGAAGCTGGTAGGTCGAGCAGGTCGGAGTAAAGGCGCCCGGCAGCGAGAACAGGATGACCCGCTTGCCCTTGAAGTAGTCGTCCGAGGTGACGTCCTGCCAACGATAGGGGTTCGGACCGCCGACGGACTCGTCACGGACGCGGGTACGGAAGGTGACGTGGGGCACTTTCTTGCCGATCAGCATAGCAATCTCCTTGCATGGGAAACACGGTCGCCGGCGCATCGGGGGGCGGAGCGCCGGACTTGCGAATTAGAACTACCCTAAAACTGGTTGCGACGCAGCATGAAACATCGTCGCAGGGCGGATGCATGGCTGGGTTGCGGCGAACGCATGGCTGAAGCGCCCGCCATCGTCGAGCCACGCAGGGACTGTTCAGCCGATCGTCAGAACAGAAAATACCGCTGCGCCATCGGCAGTTTCGTCGCCGGCTCGCAGGTAAGCAGCTCGCCGTCGGCGCGCACCTCGTAGGTCTCCGGATCGACCTCGATCTCCGGCGTGAGGTCGTTGTGGATCATCGACGCCTTGGAAATGCCGCCGCGGGTATTCCTGACGGCGACGAGCTGCTTGGCGACGCCGAGCCTGTTTGCGAGCCCGGTATCGAGCGCGGCCTGGGAGACGAAGGTGACGGAGGAATTGGTCCGCGCCTTGCCGTAGGCGCCGAACATCGGCCGGTAATGCACCGGCTGCGGCGTCGGGATCGAGGCGTTCGGATCGCCCATCGGTGCCGCGACGATCGTCCCGCCCATCAGCACCATGTCCGGCTTGACGCCGAAGAAGGCCGGGTTCCAGAGGACGAGGTCCGCCCGCTTGCCGATCTCGACGGAGCCAATCTCATGGCTGACGCCGTGAGCGATCGCCGGGTTGATCGTGTATTTGGCGATATAGCGCTTCACGCGGGCATTGTCGTTGTCGCCGGTCTCCTGCGGCAGCCGCCCGCGCTGGCGCTTCATCTTGTCGGCCGTCTGCCAGGTGCGGATCGCCACCTCCCCGACGCGGCCCATCGCCTGGCTGTCGGATGAGATGATCGAAAACGCGCCGATGTCGTGGAGAACATCTTCCGCCGCGATCGTCTCCTTGCGGATGCGGCTTTCGGCAAAGGCGATGTCTTCCGGGATCGACGCCGAGAGGTGATGGCAGACCATCAGCATGTCGAGGTGCTCGGCGATCGTGTTGACGGTGTAAGGCCTTGTCGGGTTCGTCGAAGACGGGATGACGTTCGCCTGCCCGCAGATGCGGATGATGTCCGGCGCGTGCCCGCCGCCCGCCCCTTCCGTGTGGAAGGCGTGGATGGTCCGGCCCTTGATGGCGCCGATCGAATCCTCGACGAAGCCCGACTCGTTCAGCGTGTCGGTGTGGATCATCACCTGCACATCATACTGGTCGGCGACCGAGAGGCAGCAGTCGATCGCCGCCGGCGTCGTTCCCCAGTCCTCATGCAGCTTCAGCGAGGAGGCGCCGCCGAGCACCATCTCCTCGAGCGCTCCCGGCAGCGAGGCATTGCCCTTGCCGGCGAAGGCGAGGTTCATCGGGAAGGCGTCCGCCGCCTCGATCATCCGCGCGATGTGCCAGGGACCGGGTGTGCAGGTGGTGGCGAGCGTCCCATGCGCAGGTCCGGTGCCGCCACCGAGCATGCAGGTGATGCCGGACATCAGCGCCTCCTCGATCTGCTGCGGGCAGATGAAGTGGATGTGGCTGTCCATGCCGCCGGCGGTAACGATCTTGCCCTCGCCAATGGGAA
>DATGWU010000217.1:0-6853 GCA_035299345.1 Rhizobium sp. | reverse complement strand
TCCTCGTCCTCCTGCGCAAGGACCTGTTGCTGCACGCCTTCGACCCGATGCATGCCCGCGCCATCGGCCTGCCCGTCCGGCTGCTGCACTACGGCCTTCTGGTCGTGCTGTCGCTGACCGTTGTGGGAGCCCTGAAGGCCGTCGGCATCATTCTCTCGGTTGCGCTTCTCGTCGCACCGGGAGCAATCGCCTTCCTCGTCACCCGGCGCTTCCAGACGATGCTCCTCGTCGCGCTTGCCGTCACCCTCGTCTCGTCCTTTGCCGGCATCTATCTGAGCTTCATCATCGACAGCGCCCCGGCCCCGACGATCGTGCTGCTGATGAGCGGAATGTTCGCCCTGGCCTTCGTCCGAACGGTCTGGCAGGCGCATCGCAGGCCGGTTACGCGAGAATCCGTCTCGAGATAGATCGCCCTCCAGACTTGCTGGAGATCAAGCCGCGGATCGTCCATACTTGATATTGAAGTATTATCGAGTCCCCTCTCCGGAAGGCGTTCATGTCCCCGTTCAGCGCACTGAAAGACCCGACCCGTTTCCTCTTCTTCACCGGCAAGGGCGGAGTCGGAAAGACGTCGCTCAGCTGCGCGAGCGCCATAGCCCTCGCCGACCGCGGCCTTCGTATCCTCCTTGTCAGTACCGACCCGGCCTCCAACCTCGACGAGATGCTCGGCGTCAACCTGTCGGACACGCCGACGCCCGTTCCCGGCGTGCCGGGGCTCTCGGCGATGAACATCGATCCGGAGCTGGCGGCGGAGGATTACCGCAAGCGCGTCATCGAACAGCTTGGACCGGAGGCCGACAGCAAGGAAGTGTCCACCGTCCGCGAGCAGCTCTCCGGCGCCTGCACGACCGAAATTGCCGCCTTCGACGAGTTCGTCGGCTTGCTCGCCGACGACAACCCCGAGTTCGACCACATCATCTTTGATACGGCTCCGACCGGGCACACATTGCGCCTCCTCAGCCTGCCGAAGGCTTGGACCGGCTTCCTGGAGGCCAACGAACGCGGTGCCTCGTGCCTCGGACCACATTCCGGACTGAAGATGCAGGAGGACCGCTTCCGCGCCGCCCTCCGCTGCCTCGGCGATCCGGCGCGCACGACGATCGTGCTCGTGACCCGCCCCGACAAGGGCGCGATCCGCGAGGCCGCGCGCACCTCGGACGAACTCGCCGAGCTCGGCCTGTCGAACCAGCTGCTCGCGATCAACGGCCGCTTCCACCCCGGCGATCCCGCCGATCCTGTGGCAGCCGCGCTCGTCCGCGAGCAGGACGAAGCGCTCGCCGGAATGCCTGCACCGCTCGCGGCCCGTCCGCGCGACGAATTCCCGCTGCTCGGCTTCGACATGGTCGGCATTCCCGCCCTGCGGGCGCTGCTCAACCCGCCCTCCGCAACGCAGGCGCAGGTGGAGGATGTACCGAATGCGGCGGGGGACTTGCCGGGGATCGGCAGGCTGGTCGATGAGATCGCCGCCGGCGGAAAGGGTCTGGTGATGGTCATGGGCAAGGGCGGCGTCGGCAAGACGACGGTCGCGGCGGCGATCGCCGTCGGGCTGGCGAAGCGCGGCCACGCAGTGCATCTGACGACCACCGATCCGGCCGCCCATCTCTCTTTCGTGGTCGCAGGCGAGATGCCGGGCCTGACGGTCGACCGCATCGATCCCGTCGCCGAGACGGAGCGCTACATCGAGAAGATCATGGCGACCCGCGGACGCGATCTCGATGACGAGGGCAAGGCCCTCCTGCGAGAGGACCTCGCCTCCCCGTGTACCGAGGAGGTCGCGGTCTTTCACGCCTTCTCGCGTGTTGTCGCCGAGGCGCGGGGCGCCTTCGTCGTCATCGATACGGCGCCGACCGGGCACACGTTGCTGCTCCTCGACGCCACCGGTGCCTATCACAGGCAGATGACCCGCCACCTCGATGCGGATGCACCGGGGCGGCTCGTCACGCCGCTGATGCGCCTGCAGGACGAGGACTATACGCGGGTGATCCTGGTGACGCTTCCGGAAACGACACCGGTATCCGAGGCAGCCGCCCTGCAGGGCGACCTGAAGCGCGCCGGCATCGAACCCTACGGTTGGGTGATCAACAAGAGCATGGCCGCAAGCGGAACCCGCGATCGGCTGCTGCGCTCGCGCCTGAAGGGCGAGCACGAGCAGGTCGACCGCGTACGGGAGAAGTATGCAAAACGCGTCTACGCTCTCGAATTCCGTCCCGAACCTCCGGTCGGGCTGGAAGAACTCCGTAGCCTGAGCTGACACGCTCGGGTTTCCGGGCCTCAGGCCGCCGTCGCGTCCTGCGCCGCCTGTGCGGCCTGCGCGGCTCTCCGGGCGAGCACGTTCTCGCGCCAGACGGTGAAGAGACCGGCGCCGACGACGATCACCGACCCGATGATCATTTTCGGTTTCAGCGTCTCGCCGAAGATGCTGACGGCCAGGATCGACCCCAGGACGAGCTGGAGATAGGAGATCGGCTGCACGGCGACGGCGGTGAGGTTGTCATAGGCCTTGATGAGCAGGAAATGCGCCGTGATGCCGGTGAGGCAGAGGAGCAGCATCCACTTCCAGTCGGAGGCGGAGATTTCCGTCCAGAAGAAAGGTCCGGCGATCGTCAGGGCCACCGCGCCGACGACGCCGATGTAGAAGAAGCTGGTCGTCGGCCCGTCCACCCGGCTGACGAGCCGGGTGCAGAGCCCGTAGAGCGCACCGATGACGGCGACGAGAAGCGGCAGGGCGACGAGCACGTTGAACCCAGACGTGCTCGGCCCGAGGATCAGGATGACACCGCAGAGCCCGACGACGATCGCCGTCCAGCGCCGCCAGCCGACCTTCTCGCCGAGGATCGGCACGGAGAGCAAAGCGACGATCAGCGGGCCGGAGGCGAAGATCGCCTGCGACTGGGCAAGTCCCACCAGCGTGAAGGCGGTAATCGCGATCGGGATTTGCACGGCGAGCAGGACACCGCGCAAGACCTGCAACCATGGCCGCTGCGTGCGGATCGCCGCCGAAAGCCCGCCGCGGCTGCGCACCGCGAGGAGCACCGCGAAGAGCGCAAAGGCCCAGTAGCGGATCATCGCCACCAGTACAGGCGGATAGGCGCTGCCGAGATGCTTGGAAACCCCGTCCTGCACCGAAAAGATCGCGAAAGCGAGCAGCGCAAAGAGGTAGCCGAGTGGAGTGGATTTCATGGAGCGACTGACGGGAGGAGCCCGCCGCGCGTCGCGAGGGCGTAGAGAAATCGAAGCATCGATAGTATACGTCTCTTGACGTTTGCAAAGGGCATGTCTGTGCAGGCCTGCCTTGCAGGAGACGCGGGGCATACAGGTACGGATGGCGCAGCCGCCCTCCCGCTTGCTCTCCGGCCCGCACTCGTGTTCTAAACGGCCATGGCCTTCACCCTCCGCCAGTTGCAGTATTTCGTCGCCGTCGCCGAGCAGGGCTCGGTCACGCGGGCGGCCCAGAACCTTTCGATCTCGCAATCCTCGGTGACCGAAGCGATCAAGGAACTCGAAGGCGACCTCGGCGTAGAACTATTCGAGCGCCATCCGCGCGGGCTTTCGATCACCCACAACGGCCACCAGTTCCTGCGCCACGCGACGAAGATCCTCGCAACAGTCTCCGACGCCCGCAACGCCTTTTCAGAGACGAAGGAAAACACCGGCGGCACGCTCAACATCGGCGTCACCTCGCTGGTCGCCGGCTATGTGCTCTCCGACCTGCTGGCGCGCTACCGCCGCGCCTGCCCCAATGTCGAGGTGAGCGCGATCGAGGACAACGGCTCCTATCTCGAGCACCTACTGGTCGGCGGTGAGCTCGACGTCGCCGTCATGGTCATCTCGAACCTGCGCGACCGCATGGCGCTGCAGGCGGAAATCCTCGAGACCTCACCCTACCGCCTCTGGCTTCCGATGGGCCACCCGCTGGTTTCCGCCGACATCATCTCCGCCGCCGACATCGCCCGTGAACCCCTGATCATGCTGACTGTGGACGAAATCGAGGAAAATACCGGCAAGCTGCTCTCCGCCCTCGGCGCCCGGCCTCAGGTCGCCTTCCGCACCCGCTCGGTCGAGGCGGTGCGCAGTCTCGTCGCCACCGGCGCCGGCGTGGCGCTGCTGCCCGATCTCGTCTACCGCCCTTGGTCGCTCGAAGGCGACCGGATCGAAAGCCGCGACGTCTCGGGCGCACTTCCGGTCGTGCAGGTCGGCATGGTCTGGCGCAAGGGCTCCAGCCTGCCACAGTCGGCCCGCGATTTCGTCGGTATCGCCGAGACACTCCGGAGCGGCCGGGGACGGTAAGGCTTCTTTCCTTGTGAATTCCCTTCTGGCCTGCCCGCCATCTCCCCCACAAGGGGAAGGGTTGGGGAGGGGCATTGCCCTCATCGTTCGGAAAAACCGATAACGTCTTTCTGATAAATGAATTTGCGAATGCGGCCCTTTCGCGGCACGTTCTCGGGCGGGAACAAAGGCCGTGCGAAGCGGCCGCGAACCGGGAGAAATCAGATGAAGCAAGTCCTGAAGTCCTGCACTGCCATCGCCGCCATTTTCAGTTTCACCACCGTGACCCTCGCCCAGGAGCCGCTGAAGGAAGTCGGCAAGGGTGAAGGTGCGCTCTCGATCGTCGCCTGGGCCGGCTATATCGAGCGGGGCGAGACCGACAAGAATTACGACTGGGTCAGCAAGTTCGAGCAGGAGACGGGCTGCAAGGTCACGGTGAAGACCGCTGCCACCTCCGACGAAATGGTCGCGCTGATGAACGAGGGCGGCTTCGACCTCGTCACCGCCTCGGGCGACGCCTCGCTCCGCCTCGTCGCGGGCAAACGCGTCCAGCCGATCAACACCGACCTCATTCCCTCGTGGAAGACCATCGACGAGCGCCTGCAGAACGCGCCGTGGCATACGGTCGGCGGCACCCATTACGGCACGCCCTATGTCTGGGGCCCGAACGTGCTGATGTACAACACCGAAGCCTTCAAGGATCAGCCGCCGAAGAGCTGGAACGTCGTCTTCGAAGAGACGACGCTTCCCGACGGCAAGTCCAACAAGGGCCGCGTGCAGGCCTATGACGGTCCGATCTACATCGCCGACGCCGCCCTCTACCTGATGGCCCACAAGCCGGACCTCGGCATCAAGAACCCCTATGAACTGAACGAGGACCAGTACAAGGCCGCCCTCGACCTGCTGCGCGGCCAGCGCCAGCTCGTCGGCCGCTACTGGCATGACGCGATGATCCAGATCGACGACTTCAAGAATGAAGGCGTCGTCGCCTCCGGTTCCTGGCCCTTCCAGGTGAACCTGATGAAGGCCGAGGGTGCCAAGATCGACTCGACCTTCCCCGAGGAAGGCACGACCGGCTGGGCCGACACCACCATGCTGCATGTCGACAGCGAGCATCCGAACTGCGCCTACATGTGGATGGAGCACTCGCTTTCGGCCAAGGTCCAGGGCGACGTCTCAGCCTGGTTCGGCGCGGTTCCTTCGGTTCCCGCCGCCTGCAAGGGCAACGAACTGCTGACCGACGAAGGCTGCGCGACCAACGGCTTCGACAACTTCGAGAAGATCAGCTTCTGGCGCACCCCGGTCAGCAAATGTGAAAGTCAGGGCGAGTGCGTCCCCTATCACCGCTGGGTCTCCGACTATATCGGCGTCATCGGCGGACGCTGATATCTATCCCACCTCCCCCTCGAGGGGGGAGGCCGCGCGGAACGCGCGGGTGGGGGTGGCTTGGTAGAAATGTAGCCGGTGCGCTTGGTCACCCCACCCCGGACCTTCGGTCCGACCCTCCCCTTCAAGGGGAGGGTAGGCCGCCGCCGGCTTTCGACCGGCAGATCTGAAATCTCTGGAGCCATTGATGACCGCAGCCGTTTCCTTCTCGCAGGTGTCGCGCCATTTCGGCCCGGTGAAAGCCGTCGACGCGGTCGACCTGAAGATCGCGCCGGGCGAGTTCTTCGCCATGCTCGGACCGTCCGGCTCCGGCAAGACGACCTGCCTCAGGCTGATCGCCGGCTTCGAACAGCCGACCTCCGGCCATATCGAGATCTTCGGCGAAACGGCCGAAGGCGTTCCGCCCTATCGCCGCCAGGTCAACACGGTCTTCCAGGATTACGCGCTCTTTCCGCATCTCAGCATTCTCGACAATGTCGCCTACGGGCTGATGGTCAAGGGCGTCGGACAGGCGGAGCGTCACCGCCTCGCCGAACAGGCGCTCGAGCTCGTGAAACTCCCCGGCTACGGCGCCCGCAAGCCCGGCCAGCTTTCCGGCGGCCAGCGCCAGCGCGTGGCGCTTGCCCGCGCGCTGGTCAACAAGCCGAAGGTGCTCCTTCTCGACGAGCCGCTCGGCGCGCTCGACCTCAAGCTCCGGGAACAGATGCAGGAGGAGCTGAAGAGCCTGCAGCGTTCGCTCGGCATCACCTTCGTGTTCGTCACCCACGACCAGGGCGAGGCACTCTCGATGGCCGACCGCGTCGCCGTCTTCAACAACGGCGGCATCGTCCAGGCCGGTACACCGCAGGAGATCTACAATCGCCCGCGGACCCGTTTCGTCGCCGATTTCGTCGGCTCCTCCAATGTCATCGCACCGGCCGACATGCAGCGCCTCGGCGGCGAGGCGAAATGGGCGAGCCTGCGGCCCGAGGCGATCCGCCTCGTTTCCGAAGGCGGTATCGCTGCAGCCGTGGTGTCGGAGAGCTTCCTCGGCAGCGCCACCCGCCTCCATCTGCGCGCCGGAGAGACCGCCCTCAACGTCATGGTGCCGGCCGGTCAGGCCACACCGAAGCCCGGCGAAGAGGCGAGGATATCGTGGCTCGCCTCCGATCTTCACTATATGGACGGCGAGGCATGAGCGACGTATCGACCGCCTCCATCC
>DATGWU010000216.1:0-4547 GCA_035299345.1 Rhizobium sp. | reverse complement strand
AGATACACCCGGCGGGTGTCGAGCGCCTCCTTCGGACCGACGATCACGCGCCGCGAGCGGGCGTCGAGATAGACGACGTAGAGCGGCTCGCCGGTCGCGACGCCCAGACCCTTCCGCTGGCCGATCGTGTAGTGGAGGATGCCCTCGTGATGGCCGAGCACGCGGCCGTCCATGTGCACGATGTCGCCGCCGAGCGCCGAATTCGGCCTGAGCCTGGTGATGATGTCGGCATACTTGCCCTGTGGCACGAAGCAGATGTCTTGGCTGTCGGCCTTCTTGGCGACGACGAGCCCCATTTCCTCGGCAAGCGCGCGGGTTTCGGCCTTGGAGAGGCCGCCGAGCGGGAAGCGCAGGTAATCAATCTGTTCCTGCGTCGTCGCGAACAGGAAATAGCTCTGGTCGCGCTCGCTGTCGACCGGACGGAAGAGCGCCCGGTGGCCGGGATCGTTCGCCAGCGGCATCGCCCGCGAGCGGATGTAGTGGCCGGTCGCCAGCGCATCGGCGCCGAGTTCCTTCGCGGTCGCGAGCAGATCGGCGAACTTGACCGTCTGGTTGCAGGCCACACAGGGGATCGGCGTCTCGCCGGCGACGTAGCTTTCCATGAACGGATTGATCACCGTGTCGCGGAAGCGCTGTTCGTAGTCGAGCACGTAATGCGGGATGCCGAGCGTTTCGCAGACGCGGCGCGCATCGTCGATATCCTGGCCGGCGCAGCACGAGCCGGCGCGGTGGACGGCGGCGCCGTGGTCGTAGAGTTGCAGCGTGATGCCGAGGACGTCATAGCCCTCGCGCTTCAGGATGCCGGCGACGACGGAGCTGTCGACCCCGCCCGACATGGCGACGACGACGCGCGTATCTTCGGGCCTCTTGTCAAAATCCAGTGTGTTCACGGGCGTTCCGCCAGTCTTGAAATCGGTAACGGGTGTCTCTGGCAGACCTTTGTCGCCTGCCGCCGGGGCGCACAGTCGCGCTCGTTCGGCCAGTCCGGGATCTTAACCCGATCGTCGCAGGGATATAGAAAGGAATGCCCCCGCACGCAAGGGGGCGGTGATTCGCGGACTTTCCGCGGCAGTTATTCGAGAGGCGCGACGCGATGAACCCGGCCCTTTCCCTCGCCGTGACGGAGGAGCGCTTCCCCGTCGCCGGCGCCTTCACCATCTCGCGCGGCTCGCGCACCGAGATCCGCGTCGTTACCGTCGAAATTTCCGACGGCACCTTCCGCGGACGCGGCGAATGCGTGCCCTATGCCCGCTACGGCGAGACGGTGGAAGGCGTCGCCGAAACGATCCGCTCGCTCGAAGCCGACCTTCGCCGGGGTTTCGACCGCGGCGCCCTGCAATCGCGCCTGCCGGCGGGGGCCGCACGAAACGGGCTCGACTGCGCGTTCTGGGATCTGGAAGCCAAGCGCGCGGGCCGACCTGCCTGGCAGTGCGCGGGGCTTGCAGCACCTCGACCCGTCGAGACCGCCTATACGCTCTCGCTCGACACGCCGGAAAAGATGGCCGAGGCCGCCGCGCGCAATGCCGGCCGGCCGCTGCTCAAGGTAAAGCTCGGGGGCGAGGGCGATGTCGAGCGCATCGAAGCGGTGAGGGCGGGTGCGCCGCGGTCGAAGATCATCGTCGACGCCAACGAGGGCTGGACGGTCGAGCAGTATCTGGCGCTCGCGCCGACGCTCGTGCGGCTCGGCGTCGCGCTGGTCGAGCAGCCGCTTGCCGCCGGAAACGACGGCGCGCTTGCCGAGATCGAACGCGTGCTGCCGGTCTGCGCCGACGAGAGCTGCCACGACCGGACCTCGCTTGCGCATCTTGCCGGCAAGTATGATGCGGTGAACATCAAGCTCGACAAGACCGGCGGGCTCACCGAGGCGCTGGCGCTCCGGGACGAAGCGATCCGGCACGGGTTCGACGTCATGGTCGGCTGCATGCTCGGCACTTCGCTCGCCATGGCGCCGGCCTTCCTCGTGGCACAGGGCGCGCCCTATGTCGACCTCGACGGGCCGCTGCTGCTCGCCGCCGACCGCGAGGACCCGATCCGCTACGAGGGCTCGCTGATGCAGGCGCCCGATCCGGCGCTCTGGGGCTGAGCGGCAGGTCCGCATATCGATGACACAGGAAGAGGGGCAAGGGCAGGCAATGGACAGCGACGAATTCCGTATGTGGTCGCGTCGGGTGGCGGACTGGGGCGTCGACTACCGCGAGAGCCTGCGCGAGCGGCCGGTACGTGCCCGAACGAAGCCCGGCGACATCGCCCGGCAGATCGCCGACTCTGCGCCCGAGGCGGGCGAGCCGATGGAGGCGATCTTCGCCGATTTCGAGCGGATCGTGCCCGACGGGCTGACCCACTGGCAGCATCCGCGCTTCTTTGCCTATTTCCCCGCCAATGCGGCACCGGCCTCCGTCGTCGCCGACTATCTGGTGACGGCGATCGCCGCGCAATGCATGCTCTGGCAGACCTCGCCGGCGGCAACCGAAATGGAAACGCGGGTTGTCGACTGGCTGCGCCAGGCGCTCGGCCTGCCGACGGGTTTTGCGGGCGTCATCCAGGATTCCGCCTCGACCGCGACGCTTGCCGCCGTGCTGGTGATGCGCGAGCGCGCACTGAAATGGGCGGGCAATCGCGAGGGATTGTCCGCGCACCCGGCGGTGCGCGTCTACTCCTCGGAGCAGGTCCATACTTCCGTCGACAGGGCAATCTGGATTTCCGGCATCGGCGCGGACAATCTCGTGCGCATCCCGACCAAGGGGCCGCTGCACGGCATGGACCCGGAGGCGCTCGATGCCGCAATTCGCGCCGATCTGGCAAACGGCCTTCTGCCCGCGGGCGTCGTCGCCTGCACCGGAGGCACCTCGATCGGCGCCTGCGATCCGATCGACCGGGTGGCCGAGGTCGCCCATGCGCACGGCCTCTACCTGCATGTGGATGCCGCCTGGGCCGGCTCGGCGATGATCTGCCCGGAATTCCGCACGCTATGGGAGGGGATCGGCGAGGCCGATTCCATCGTCTTCAATCCGCACAAGTGGCTCGGCGCCCAGTTCGACTGCTCGGTCCAGTTTCTCAGGCACCCCGAGGATCAGGTGCGAACGCTCGCCATCCACCCGGAATATCTGAAGACGCACGGCCATGACGGCATCATCAACTATTCGGAATGGTCTGTGTCGCTCGGGCGACGCTTCCGGGCGCTGAAGCTCTGGTTCCTCATGCGCCATCACGGCCTCGAAGGCCTGAGAACGATGATCCGCAACCACGTCGCATGGTCGGTCGAACTCGCCGGACGGCTCGCGGCCGAGCCGGACTTCGAGATCGTCACGGAGCCGGTGCTGTCGCTCTTCTCCTTCCGTCACAGGGGAGGGGAGGATGAAGACAGGCACAACCTCGCGCTGATGCAGGCGATCAATGACGACGGCCGCATCTATCTCACGCAGACGCGGGTCGCAGGCGCGATCGCCATCCGCTTCCAGGCCGGGCAGTTCGACATGACCCGCGACGACATGGAGGTGGCATTTGCGACGATCACCGAGGTTGCCCGCAGTCTGAGGTGAGGCGGTGCGGCGGATTCGAAGTCTGGACGGAAAAGAATGGTGGACGAAGCGATCGAACGGGAAAGGGCAAAGGAGGGTGGGCAACCACGTGTCCGCCTGCGGCATTTCTCCCGCTCGCTGCCGATGCTGCTTCTCAGGGCACGGGAAGCGATGATGCGGCATTTCCGCAATTCGCTGCGCGTGCACGACATCACAGAGCAGCAGTGGCGCATCCTTCGCGCGCTGGTGACGGCTCCGGAAATCGAGGTGACGGAACTCGCCCGCGCGACGTTCCTGCTCGGGCCGAGCCTCTCGCGCATCCTGAAGGACCTCGAAACGCGGCAGCTCATCGAGCGTCACCAGGATGAGAACGATCTCCGGCGCTCCCGCATCGCGATCAGCAAGACGGGCCTGGCTCTCATCGAGAAGGTCTCGCCGCAATCCGAAGAGATCTACGGAGAGATCACCCGCGCCTTCGGCGCCGAGCGGATGCGCGCGCTGCAGAAGCTCCTGGAGGAACTCGAGGCGGTGGTGAGCGGCCTTGAAGGTCGCGGAATTCCAGACGAGAAGAGCGGCGAGGGCGACGAGCGGTGAGCGGACGCCGTCCGCTCCAGCCCCGCAGGTCTGCGCACGACGATTTTCAGCCACAGAGGAGTTGGTCTTGGCAAAGATGATACATTCGATGATCCGCGTGCTCGACGAGGCCCGCGCGACGGATTTCTACCGCAAGGCGTTCGGGCTCGAGATTGCCGAACGGCTCGATTTCGACAGCTTCACTCTCCTCTATCTCAGCAATCCGGAGAGCGAATTCGAGCTCGAGCTGACGATCAACAAGGGGCGCGAGGAGGCCTATGCACCCGGGGACGGCTATGGTCACCTCGCCGTGTCGGTCGATGATCTCGATGCGGAGCACGCGCGCTTCGCCGAACTCGGGCTGAACCCCGGCAAACTCGTCGAGTTCAACCGTGACGGGGTTGTCTTCGCCCGGTTCTTCTTCGTGACCGATCCGGACGGCTACAAGATCGAGGT
>DATGWU010000215.1:0-4785 GCA_035299345.1 Rhizobium sp. | reverse complement strand
GACGGCAAGCCGGCGAATCGGCTGATCGGGAAGCAGCGCGGCGAGCAGCCAGAAGACCATCATGCCCCAGAGCCCCGAGCCGCCGTACTTGACGAGCGGGTAGGGCAGGCCTGCCTCGTAGCCGGTTAGCCGCAGTACAAGCCCGGCCGCGATCACCATCGCGGCGATGCCCAGTCTTTTCATTCGCCGTTGCATGCGTGCCTTGATTTTTCCCATCCGGTCTTTCTAGTTGGGCACGCCGAGAAGGCAACACTCTCGACCGGGAGATTCCATGACGACCCTACAGGCTCGCCCCATAGCCCTTCTGCAGAGCTTTGATCGCCGATTGATGGAGCTTGCGCCGGCTCCCGAACTCAACGGATTTCGGCGCTTCGCTGCGGAATTCCTGCTCTTCGGTATCAAGGAAGCGCGCGCCTGCTTCTTTGCCGGATTGTTCTTCGTCTCGATCTTCGTGACACCGCGCGCCGGCCTCCTCGGCATTCCGCGGTATGACCTGCTTCTCATCATCGCGCTCGGCATCCAGGCCTGGATGATATGGACGCGGCTCGAGACGCTAGACGAACTGAAGGCTATCTGCCTCTTCCATGTGGTGGGCTTCGTCCTCGAGGTCTTCAAGACGTCAAGCGCGATCCAGTCCTGGGCGTATCCTGATTTCGCATATACCAAGCTGCTCGGCGTACCGCTCTTTTCCGGCTTCATGTACGCTGCTGTCGGCAGTTACGTCATCCAGGCATGGCGCCTGCTCGACGTTCGGATTCAGCACCATCCGCCCTATTGGATGGCGACGCTCGTGGCGCTTGCCATCTACGCCAACTTCTTCACCCACCACTATATCGGCGACTACCGCTGGTACATCGCGGCACTCGCGATCGGCCTTTATGCGCGTGCGACCGTCGTGTTTCGCCCCTTCGACCGTGACCGGAGAATGCCGTTGATCCTGGCCTTCATCCTGATCGGCTTCTTCATCTGGCTCGCCGAGAACATCTCGACGTTCTTCGCCGTCTGGCACTATCCGAACCAGATCGGCGCCTGGTCCACGGTTCACCTCGGCAAATGGAGTTCGTGGACGCTGCTGGTCATCATGACCTTCACCATCGTCGCTTCGCTGAAGCATGTCCGGGAGCGAATCCATATCCCCGCGTGAGGGGCGTTGCGTCAGCCGTTGCCGCACGCCGCTGCGCGCGCGGCCAGGAACTGTCGCTCGGCAGCATTGCCGGCGAGGCGCGCGGCCTTTTCGAATGCCGCCTTCGCTTCCGCCTTCCGGCCGGCGCGCATCAGGAAATCGCCGCGGGCCGCGGGCAGGCCGACATAGCCCTGCAGCGCAGGTTCGGCTTCCAGCGGCGCCAGCAGTTCGAGGCCCGTCTCCGGCCCGAAGGCCATGGAGTGAGCAATGGCGCGGTTGAGATCGACGATGGGCGAGGGCATGACGTGGCTCAGCCGGTCATAGAGGGTCGCGATCCATCGCCAGTCGGTGTCTTCTGCCCGCGGCGCTCGGGCATGGCAGGCCACGATCGCCGCCTGCAGCGCATGGGGGCCGTCGGCTCCGCCAAGTCGCTCGGCGCGACCGAGCGCGGTCAAACCGTGCTGGATGAGGATGCGGTCCCAGCGGCCACGGTTCTGTTCGGTGATCGTGACCGGAGCGCCGTCGGCGCCTGTCCGGGCCGGAAAACGGGAGGCGTGCAGCTCCATCAGTGCCAGGAGGCCATGGACTTCCGGTTCGTCGGGCACAAGGGCCGAGAGGATGCGGCAGAGCCGCATCGCCTCGGCGCAGAGCTGCGGCCGCATGGCGTCGTCGCCGGTGCTCGCCGCATATCCTTCGTTGAAGATAAGGTAGATGACCTCGAGCACTGCAGTGAGACGCCGGTCGCGTTCCTTACCGCGCGGCACCTCGTAGGCCAGGCCAGACCCGGCGAGGGTTTTCTTCGCCCGCACGATTCGCTGGGCGATCGTTGCTTCGCCGACGAGAAAGGCACGGGCTATTTCCTCCGTCGTCAATCCACCGATCAGCCTGAGCGTCAGCGCCACTCGCGCGTCGACGGAGAGCAGCGGATGGCAGGCGGTGAAGATGAGGCTCAGGCGTTCGTCGCCGATATCGTCATCCATGGCGGCCTCGACCTCCTCGATCGTGGTATCCCGCTCGAGCGACAGGTCATGGCCGATCTCGGTGTGCTTCTGTGCCTGCATCCGGCGGCGGCGGAAGACATCGATGGCGCGCCGTTTGGCGGTCGCCATCAGCCAGCCGGCCGGGTTCTGCGGCACGCCCGTTTTCGGCCATTCGGAAAGCGCGGTGACCAGCGCCTCCTGCGCCAGATCTTCGGCGAAGCCGATATCGCGCACCATGCGGTTGAGGCCGGCGATCAGCCGCGCCCGCTCGATGCGAAAGACGGTCTCTGCCATGCGGTGAGTGTCGGAAGCCTCCATGAGCGGATTATGGAGGCTCCCGTAGCTCAGTCAACGTCGCCTGGGCGTCATTCGCCGGGAGGCCCTCCCGCCGCGGCCGCCTGATCCATCCACAGGATCTCCCAGACATAGCCGTCGGGGTCCTCCACCGAGCGGCTGTACATGAAGCCGTGGTCCTGCATCGGGTTCGGATCGGCCTTGCCGCCGGCATGGACAGTCTTTTCCACCGTCTGGTCAACCTCGTCGCGCGTTTCGACGCTGAGGGCGATAAGCGTCTGGCTCTCCGCCCGCGCGTCGCCGATCGGGCGGCTGGTGAAGGTGGCGTACCGTTGGTGCGTCAGCAGCATCACGCCGATGGCGCCCGAAAAAATCATGCAGCTCGCCTGCTCATCGGAGAAGTTGGAATTGCGCGTGCCGCCCAACGCCTCGTAGAACAGGGTCGCAGCTGCCAGGTCCCGCACCGGCAGGTTTACGAAGATCATTTTCTCCATGGTGCTTTCCTTTCGCTGATGGCTCAGGACTTGCCGGCTTCACGCCCGGCGAGCCGTTCCTCGGTCCGCTCGTGCAGGTCGCGCACCTCCGGGGTCAGCGATTCAGCAAAGTCCTCCATCGTATAGACCGGACGAATTTCGATCTCGCTCGGTCCCGGCATCGGATTCGGGCAGCGCTTGACCCATTCGACCGCCTCGTCCATGTCCTTGACCTCCCAGATCCAGTAGCCGGCAACCAGTTCGCGGGTCTCGGCGAAGGGGCCGTCGATCACACGGCGGCCCGGACCGTCGAACGCCACGCGCTTGCCCTTGGAGGAGGGTTTCAGTCCTTCGCCGGTCAGCATGATGCCGGCATTGACCAGCTCCTCGTTGTACTTCCCCATCGCTTCGAGCAGTTCGGTGGACGGCATGACGCCTGCTTCGCTGTCTGTCGTCGCCTTGACCATGACCATTACGCGCATCGTTCTTCTCCTTTGTTGAACCAAGGCCGCCTCGGCGTACCCGACACCATGACGAACGAGTGTTACAGAAATCGACATTGGCGATGAATCTTTTTTGCCGATCGTTTGCAGCGTGTTGATGGCGGCCGACATTGGCCGGATGGTTGGTTCCTTGCCGCGTCTTGCGTGCGTGCTATGAGGAGGAGAATGACGACACCAGGGGAGGCCACCATGGACGAGGAAGGTAAGGCGTTCGCAGCGCCCGCGGCGATGCTGGTCGAGGGCAGGGCGGAAGGGCCGCTTCTCTTCTCCGACACTGCCTTGAGCTTCTGGGGCGGGGTCGATCCGGAAACCGGTGTCGTCATCGACCACGCCCATCCGCTCCACGGGCTTTGCCTCGCCGGCGCCGTGCTGGCGATGCCGGGCGGTCGCGGGTCCTGCACCGGCAGTGCGGTGCTGCTGCAACTGATCGTCAACGGACTGGCGCCCGCCGCCATGGTGTTCTCGCAACGCGAGGATATCCTCGCCCTCGGCGTGATCGTCGCCGAAGAGGTCTATGGCCGTTCTCTTCCGATCGCCGTGCTCGATCCGCAGGATTTCGTCCGTCTCGAGGGACGGAAGAGCCTGTGTGTCGGGAGCGGTTCCGTGTTCGAGCCGGGTGCCACACCGATACGGGGAGACGAACTCGCCGCATCCGCCGATCGGTTGGCACTTACCGAAAAAGATCGCACGCTGCTTTCAGCATCTGTCTCCCCGGCAACCAGCCTTGCCATGCGGATCGTCACCCGGATGGCGCGGCTTGACGGGGCGGAGCGGCTGATCGACGTGGCGCAGGTCCATGTCGACGGCTGTATCTATACCGGTCCCGCGAGCCTCGATTTCGCCGAGAAGCTCGCCGGCTGGGGCGGCCATGTCGTCGTGCCCACATCGCTCAACGCAATCTCGGTGGATCAGGCGCGCTGGCGCGAGCAGGGAACCGATCCCGCGCGCTCGCAGGCCGCAAGCGCCCTTGCCGACGCCTATGTCCGTATGGGAGCGGCGCCGACCTTCACCTGCGCGCCCTACCAGCTCGACGACGCCCCGCACCGTGGCGAGGACATCGCCTGGGCGGAATCGAATGCCGTCGTCTACGCCAACAGCGTGCTCGGCGCGCGCACGATGAAGTATCCGGATTTCCTCGACATCTGCATCGCGCTCACCGGACGCGCGCCGCACGCCGGCTGCCATATCGACGAGAACCGCAAGGCCCGGCTGCTCATCGACGTCGGGCCGATGGCCGGTTGCGATGACAGTTTCTGGCCGCTGCTCGGCTATCAGGTCGGCCTGCTTGCGCCGAACACCATCCCGGTGCTGACCGGGCTGGAAACGGCCGCACCGAGTGACGACGACCTGAAGGCCTTCGGCGCAGCCTTCGCGACGACTTCCGCCGCGCCGATGTTCCACATCGTCGGGGT
>DATGWU010000214.1:0-1695 GCA_035299345.1 Rhizobium sp. | reverse complement strand
CTGCTGACCGTCATCCGCGAACGCCAGCGCGGCGTGCCGTTGCCGCCCTCCCTCGCCGCCGCGCCGCAGGCGGCACTCTCGGCCGAGCCTGAAGCGCCGGCCGATCTCGACCGTCAGGGCTGACGCGCCAGTTCGGCCATCTGGGTCATGACCATCGCCGCGCCGGCGAGCCGCTTTTCGGGGGTCGGCAGGTCGCGGGTGAGGAAAACGCTCTGGTCGGGGCGGATCTTCGCCATCGTACCCTGTCTGGCGATGTAGCCGACGAGCGCCGCCGGGTTCGGGAATTCCTTGTTGCGGAACTGGACGACGACGCCCTTCGGCCCGGCCTCGAGTTTCTCGACATTCGCCTTGCGGCAGAGCGCCTTGATGTAGACCACCTTCAGCAGACTCTGGACTTCCGCCGGCATCGGGCCGAAGCGGTCGATCATCTCCGCGCCGAAGGCGTCGATCTCGCCGAGATCGGTCAGTTCGCCGAGGCGGCGATAGAGGCCGAGACGCAGGTGCAGGTCCGGCACGTAGTCGTCGGGGATCATCACCGACGTGCCGACGGAAATCTGCGGCGACCAGCCGGTATCCTCGACGACGTCGACGCCCTTCACTTCCGCGACCGCTTCTTCCAGCATGTGCTGGTAGAGCTCGAAGCCGACTTCCTTGATGTGGCCGGACTGCTCCTCGCCGAGCAGGTTGCCGGCGCCGCGGATGTCGAGGTCGTGGCTCGCGAGCTGGAAGCCGGCGCCGAGCGTGTCGAGCGACTGCAGGACTTTCAGGCGGCGTTCGGCAGACGAGGTCAGCACCTTGTTGACCGGCAGGGTCAACAGCGCGAAGGCGCGCACCTTCGAGCGGCCGACACGGCCGCGCAGCTGGTAGAGCTGTGCGAGCCCGAACATGTCGGCGCGGTGAACGACCAGCGTGTTGGCGGTCGGCACGTCGAGGCCCGATTCGACGATAGTGGTCGAAAGCAGCACGTCGTAGCGGCCGTCGTAGAAGGCGTTCATGATGTCTTCAAGCTCGCCGGCGGCCATCTGGCCGTGGGCGACGGCGACCTTCAGCTCCGGCACGTCCGACTGCAGGAAGGCCTGCACGTCGGCGAGATCGGAAAGCCGCGGGCAGACGTAGAAGCTCTGGCCGCCGCGATAGTGCTCGCGCATCAGCGTCTCGCGGATCACCAGCGGATCGAAGGGCGAGACGAAGGTACGCACGGCCATGCGGTCAACCGGCGGCGTGGTGATGAGCGAAAGCTCCCGAACGCCCGTCATCGCAAGCTGCAGCGTGCGCGGGATCGGCGTCGCCGACAGCGTCAGGACGTGGACATCCGACTTCAGTTCCTTCAGCCGCTCCTTGTGCTTCACGCCGAAATGCTGCTCCTCATCGATGATGAGGAGGCCGAGATTGGCGAACTTGATGCCGGAGCCGAGAAGAGCATGGGTGCCGACGACGATGTCGGTCTTGCCTTCCGCCACTTCCTTCTTGACGAGGTTCAGTTCCTTGGCGCCGACCAGCCGCGACGCCTGCTGCACGCGGATCGGCAGGCCGCGGAAGCGCTCGGAAAAGGTCTTGAAGTGCTGACGGGCGAGAAGCGTGGTCGGCACGACGACGGCAACCTGGATACCGTTCATCGCGGCGACGAAGGCAGCTCGGAGCGCCACCTCCGTCTTGCCGAAGCCGACGTCTCCGCAGACGAGACGGTCCATTGGA
>DATGWU010000213.1:0-3072 GCA_035299345.1 Rhizobium sp. | reverse complement strand
TCCTGGCCGTCGCGGATCGGCTGCTTCGTCGCCCGGGAGGCTTCGCCGCCGGCGAGCGCGGCGAAGATCGCGTCGAGCACCGACGACTTGCCCTGAGCGTTGCGACCGGACAGGGTGACGATGTTGCCGTCGGGAGAGATGTCGACTGCGACCAAGCGCTTGTAGTTCTCGGCCTGCAAGCGAACGATGTGGAGGGGCATGTGCGGTGCCTTTCGGGTTACGCGGCGGCCTGCAGGCGTGCAGGGCCGTCGAGGGTGATGTGCAGTTCGATGTGGGGCGTCTCGTCGGGCCGGTAGGCGACGACGGAGGGCCCGCGGGTGACGTGCTTCTGGTCGTCGTCTGCGACGACGCCGTAGTCCACGAGGCCGTCGATGAGGGCCTTGAGGGTGGGGGCGAGGTTCTCGCCGCCGTCTCGCTTGCGGCGGTCGGCGACGACCCACGTGAGAGAGACCGTGACGTGCGCCTGGTCGGCCGGAAGACGAGCCGCACGGGCCTGCCACGACGCGGCCTGACGCATGAGGCGGGTGTGCTTCGCCTTCTCGCGCCAGTGCTTCCGGTCGTTCATCGTCAGCGGCGGACGCGGCCAGTCGAAGACGAGCGTGAACGTGATGCCGGTGTCGTCGGTGTCGAAGTAGGACGGCATAGCTTCGCCGCTGTAGTCGAGGCCGCTCATGAAGGACTCCTCTCGTGCGATGTCGTGCAGACGGGGCAGTCGAAGCCACCTCGGCCGAGCTCGGGGTCGAACCAGCAATCGACGAGGCCGTGGTAACCGCAGTGGTCGCACGAGTCGGTGCGCGTGAACTCCTCCACGTGAGCGCCTGAGGAGGTGGAGACGCTCACAGCGGGAACCCCGCCGTCGCCGACGCCGCAGCGAAGCCCTCGGTGTAGGACGACTGAGCGGTCAGCTCGAGAAGCGCCTCAAGGCACTCGCGGCTTCCACCGAGCGCCGCCGCGGCGATGTCGACGTGCTCGGCGATGACTCGCTCCCGCACGATCTGGCCGTACGTCATCGAAGGGCCTCCCGTCCGGCGTCGGTCAGCCGATACAGCGACTCGGGCAGGTTGTTGCCCTCGGCCGTGCGCGTCTCCGAACCATCGAGGAAGCCGTCCTCAGCGAGCTCCCCGGCACGCTTCCGCGGGGTGTCCCACGCGACGCGGCGCCAGTTCATCCGCGCCGCCATCAGCTGGTACTGCTCGTTGATCTCCGACCCGACGAGCGAGCCGTGAGTGTCGACGATCTGCAGAACCCGCTGCTTCGTCTCGTGCAGGTGAACGGCCGAGACATCGGCGGCGATGTGCGACGTGACCGGGTCAGACTTCCGAGCACGAGGAGAGTCGCCCAGCATGATGATCTGCGGCGGCTGCAACTCGAAGATCGGAGAGTCGGGCTTGGCGTCGGATGCCAGTGCGGTGGTCAACTTCGGTCCTTTCGATTCAGAGGGGATCCGGCCCGACAACTTCGGGTGAAGTCGGGACGGAAGATCAGGTGCGCCGATAACGCGACGGAACAGAGCGGGCGAACGCCACGGCGGCGATCAACGCGGCCGTGAGGACGAAGACCGCGAAGCCGATCGCGAAGAGGATCAGCGTCCAGTCGTCGGCCGCCGCGATCGCGGCAGCGCCATCGAGGGGGAGAGCCGGCGGGAACGTCTCGGCGGGAGTCGGCGCGGTCATGCGGCGCGCCTCTTGATCGCCACGACGTTCGACGCTGGCTCGAGCGCGGCAAGGTAGGCGTCGACTGCGGCCTGGCGGTAGCGGATGTACTTGCCGACCTTGATGCCCTGAGGTCCGGTGCCGGCGGCCCGCCACTTGTAGAGGGTGGAGACGGGCACCTGCAGGGCTTCGGCGAGTTGCTCCGGTGTCAGGAGGATCTCCATCAGGCCACCGCCTTCGCGGTCGCGAGCAGGCCCGCGAGGTCGGTCTTGAAGACTCCCGCGATCGCATCGAGGTCGTCGACCGTGAACTTCTGCACCCCGTTCATGCGGCGGGAAATGTAGAACGGCGAGACCCCGATTTGTGCTGCGAGCCAGGTCTGGTTCTTGTTGATCTCCGCGAGCTTGAGTCGGATGCTCAGCTCGGCGGTGGACTGTGACGACTGCATGAGTGAATGTTTGCATATGCAAAGCGCTCGGCGCAAGTCATGCCTTGCTATTCCCAAACTGTCGCGCATATGCAACGCTTGTCGGCATGGACAGATACCAGCCGATTCGGCCGTTCGGCAAAGCCTTCGCGCGCGAGTACAAGGGCTACATGACGTCGCGCGGAATCAAGCAGGCCGACATCGCCGCGTTGCTTGGCAGAAATGCCGGCTACGTCTCTGAGAGGGCCAACGGAAAGCGCGCCCTCGATACCGACGATGTCGATGCTCTCGCCGAGCTCACCGGTACCAACGGCCGGGATCTGATGATCGAGCTGGCACAACGAGCGCGAGGCCTCTCTGTCGTACCCCCGGTGGAAGATGAGGAACCCACGGTCAGCCCCGCGCCGGCCGAGCTGCCGAAAGCGGCCAAGCGCGGGCGAAGGAAGGCGGATGATGTCGGTGAGGCAGAGTGAAGACCGATCGGTGCGAGATCTCCTCCGCATCGGACGCGAGCTCGGAGTGAGCGTCCACGTCGCCCACCTGCCTGATGATCTGCTCGGCGGTTGGTACCCCGAGACCTCGCGAGTCTTCCTACGCTTCGGCCTGACCCCCAGCGAGTTCCGCTCGGTGCTCGCTCATGAGCTCGGGCACGTCTTCCATCAGCACTCTTGCGACGACGGCCCGAGTGAGGCGCAGGCCGATCTCTATGCAGCGCGCCTGCTGATCAGCGACGAGGCCTACGTGCGCGCTGAGGCGCTCAGCCCCCATCCTCACGACATCGCCGAAGAACTCGGCGTCACCGTCGAACTCGTCCACACCTACCGAGCCCGATGCCTCACGGCGGTTCGCGGAGTCACGTACGCCCGTCCCCGCATGGGGATTGGACAGTGGGATCTGAGGAGGGCGCATGCCTAGGCCTCCACTGGTAATCGGCACCTGGGGCCGCATTCGCCGTCGGAAGCTACCGAGCGGCGCCTGGGTGGCGGATGCTCG
>DATGWU010000212.1:0-7331 GCA_035299345.1 Rhizobium sp. | reverse complement strand
CAGGGCGCTGAAGGACGTGCAACTCGGCAAGGACGAGACCTGGGTGGCGCTCGACCGCGTGCGCGATCCCGGCAATCTCGGAACAATCATCCGCACGGCCGATGCTGCCGGTGCCTCCGGCGTCATCCTGATCGGCGACTGCACCGACCCCTTCTCGCTGGAAACCGTGCGCGCCACCATGGGCTCTCTTTTCGCCGTGCCGCTGGTCAAGACCTCTGTCGAAGAGTTCGTTCGCTGGAAGGCGAAGTGCGGGGGGCAGGTCGTCGCGACCCACCTTGCCGGTGCGGTCGACTACCGCACGATCGACTACAAGCGTAAGCCGGTTGTCGTCCTGATGGGCAACGAGCAATCCGGGCTTCCGGACGAACTGGCCCGCGAGGCCGACGCGCTGGCGCGCATTCCTCAGGTCGGTCGTGCCGATTCGCTCAATCTCGCCGTTGCGACGGGTGTGATGTTGTTCGAGACGCGCCGCCATCTTCTGATCCTCGGCGAGGCCAAATGACGAAGCATCCGGCGATCTTCGCGCGTCCGCTCCCGGCTCTTTGTTTCATCGTACTTGCCCTCGTTCTCGATCAGGCGATCAAATATCTCGTCGAGATATCCCTGCCCCTGCAGCAGCCGGTGCCGGTCATGCCGATGCTGGCGCTTTACCGAACCCATAACCTCGGTGTGGCCTTCTCGATGCTTTCCGACGCCCACGGCTGGTTCATCGTCGGGCTGAGAATCGCGATCGTGGCATTTGTCTTTTGGCTCTGGAGGCGGACGAGCCCCGTCCACCACTTCGCCCATCTGGGCTTCGTAATGATCATTGCCGGAGCGATCGGCAATATTATCGACCGTTTCGTCTACGGGCATGTGATCGACTATGTTTTGTTCTACACCCAGACATGGTCGTTTGCGGTCTTCAATCTGGCCGATAGTCTGATCACTGTCGGTGCGGCCTTCATCATCCTCGACGAGTTCATGGTCACCAGGGTGCGGAAGCAATAGACTTCATAGGTCAGGCGCGACGCAGATTTTGCCGAATTGCGACAGTCGGCCAAAGATGCTAGCGTGACGTCGGTCGCAGATCGTGTGTCACCTTCCTGTCGCATAGGCGTGGTTTATGACCCTGAAACGAAGTGGTTCCGGACGACTCGCCATGAACACCGAACTTCTCGACATCACGACCGCGGCCGACGGCGCGAACGCAGTCAATGCCGCAACTGCCGCGCCGAATGATCTGCTCGGCAGGATCGGAACGCTCGAAACGCGTCTTACGCGCAGCGATGCCGAGATCGATGCAGCGCAATCCATCCGCTACAAGGTCTTCGTCGAGGAAATGCATGCGCAGGTCGCTCCCGAAGGAGCGCGGCGCAAGCGTGACATCGACAGCTGGGATGTGCTCTGCGATCACCTGGTCGTGGTCGATCGCTCGATCGAGGGCGATCAGGAAGAACAGATCGTCGGCACCTACCGGCTGCTCAGGCAAGAGGTTGCCGAAGCCCATGGCGGCTTCTATTCGGCGTCCGAGTTTTCGCTCGACCGGTTGATCGCCAGTCACCCCGGCAAGCGTTTCATCGAGCTCGGCCGCTCTTGCGTGCTGCCGGAATATCGCAACAAGCGCACCATGGAGCTGCTGTGGCAGGGTGCCTGGGCCTATGCCTTGCGCCATCGTGGGGACGCCATGATCGGCTGCGCCTCATTTCCGGGCGTCTTTCCCGAAGAGCATGCGCTCGCGCTCTCGTTCCTGCACAACAATGCAGTTGCAGACGGCGAATGGGCCGTCGAAGCGCGGCCGGAGCTCTATCGTCAGATGGACCTGATGCCCGCCGAAGCGATCAATGCCCGCAAGGCGATCTCTTCGATGCCGCCGCTGATCAAGGGCTACCTGCGACTCGGCGCGATGTTCGGCGACGGTGCCGTCGTCGACCATGCTTTCAACACGACCGACGTGTTGATCGTTCTGCCGATCTCCCGCATTTCGGACCGCTATCTCAATTATTATGGAACCGACGCGGGTCGGTTCGCAAGCTGATGCGCCGAAGGGCGGCGCCCGGTTCCTTCGGCGACCTGCCGCTTGATGCATCAGATACCGGGCCGACCTTGCCGAAGGCGTGCGGGTCAAAAGGCAGGTCCGCGATTTGCCGCTGGTCCATCGAGGCAATGACGGGATGGCTTAGCGGGTCCTGCGGATAGGGGTTCTCGTCGGAGCGCTGCCAGGCGCTCCTTCTCCAGAAAAACTTGAACATTGGATCGTCTCCGGAATTCACTGCCCTGCGGCTCGATGTCTACATGGGGGCAATCGACGCTGGAATTCTGGTCTATCTGTTTGGAGACTCTGCTCCTCTTCCCGAGAAGCTTCAATTGAGATTTGGCAATCTCTGATATAGAAAAACTATATGAAGAACTTGAATCTCGTCCATCTCAATGGTCTGAGGGCCTTGGAAGCGGTTGGCCGCCTCGGCTCCCTGCAGGGGGCGGCCAACGAGCTTGGTGTCTCCGTCGGTGCCGTCAGCCAGCAGGTCATCAAAACGGAGGGGCAGCTCGGCCGCCAGCTTTTCGAGCGCGCGCCGAAGGGCCTCGTTCCGACCAAGGCGGCGGACGATATCCTGCCCCGGCTCACCGAAGCCTTCAGCCTGCTGTCAGGCGCCGTCGCGGCAGCGCGAAGGCATGACGACAAGCTGCTGACGATCTCGGTCGCTCCCGTCTTTGCGGCGCGCTGGCTTGTGCACCGCCTGGGCGGATTCTCCGCCCGTCATCCGGAAATCAACCTGAGGATGGACGCAACGACCCGACTGGTCGATCCATCGACGTCCGACATCGACCTCTGCATCCGTGTCGGCAAGGGGCACTGGCCGGGCGTGCGCTCCGAGCTCATTCTGGCGCAACGGGTCTTCCCGGTCTGCTCGCCGGCGCTCGCCCGCCACGTCAAGGTGCCCAGCGATCTTCTGGATTTGCCGGCGGTCATCGATGGCCACGCGTTGTTCGGCTGGGACGTGTGGCTGGAGCCGGCCGGTCTCGGCGGCCGGATGCTCGCCACCCGTCACGTCTTCAATGAGGCATCGCTCTGCCTGGACGCGACGATCGCCGGACAGGGCGTGATGCTTGCCTGGCAGACGCTCGCCTCCCACGCCGTGCAGACGGGCCAGCTCGTCATCCCCTTCGGGCCGTGGGCGCCGACCGGCGACGGTCACTACTTCGTGACCGCCGATTCCGCCCGACGCAACCCGGCCGTCGAGGCCTTCAAGACCTGGCTTCGCGAGGAACTGGCGGCCGACATGCGGGCGCTCGAGTCTGCTTTCGAGCGATCGATGCACTTGCGCGCGCCGGTCGCGTCCGGTCAGGCGCCGGCGTTGTAGGCCGCGATCGCGGCCATGTTGACGATGTCCGTGTCTTTCGCTCCCATCGAGGCGATCTGCACCGATTTCCCGAGACCGACCAGGATCGGCCCCATGACGGTGGAGCCGCCGAGCTCCTGCAGCATCTTCGTGGAGATCGAAGCGGAGTGGATGGCCGGCATCACCAGCACATTCGCGGTGCCGGAGAGGCGACAGAAGGGATACTGTTCCATACGGTGGGCATTGAGCGCCACATCCGCCCCCATCTCGCCGTCATACTCGAAGTCGACGCGGCGCGTGTCGAGGATCTTCACCGCCTCGCGCAGCCGTTCGGAACGTTCGCCGGTCGGATGTCCGAACGTGGAATAGGCAAGCAGCGCAACCCGGGGCTCGTAGCCGAAGCTGCGGGCGAAGCCGGCGGCCTCCTCGGCGATGTCGGCGAGTTCTTCGGCCGTCGGCATATCGTGAACGGCGGTATCAGCGACGAGCACCGTCCGTCCGCGGGTCAGTGCGAGCGACACGCCGATCACGCGGTGGCCCGGCTGCGGGTCGATGCAGCGCCGGACATCCTCGAGCGCGGTTGAATAATTGCGGGTGGTGCCGGTCACCATGGCATCGGCGTCGCCGAGGGCCACCATACAGGCGGAGAAGTGATTGCGGTCCGTGTTGATGAGGCGCTGGCAGTCGCGCAGCAGGTAGCCTTTGCGCTGCAGCCGCGAGTAGAGATATTCCGTGTAAGCCTCGACCCGGGTCGAAAGCCGCGCATTGACGACTTCAATGCCCGGACGATCGAGGTCGATTCCCGCCCGCGCAGCGGTGGCCTTGAGCGGTTCGTCGCGGCCGACGAGGATCGCCGTGCCGAGGCCCTGGTTGGCGAACGCGATTGCGGCACGCATGACCTGTTCTTCCTCGCCTTCGGCAAAGACGACGCGCTTCTGGTGGTTGCGTACCCTCTCGTAGAGGTGCTGCGTCGTCGCGGCGATCGGGTCGCGCCGCGCTGAAAGCTCTCGCGCATAGGCGTCGAGATCGGTGATTGGCTTGCGCGCGACGCCGGTCTCCATCGCAGCTTTGGCGACGGCCACCGGTATCGCCGAGATCAGTCGCGGATCGAACGGCACCGGAATGATGTATTCGGCGCCGAAGCGCGGCCGCGTGCCCTGGTAGGCGGCGGCCACGTCGTCGGGGACGTCCTCCCGGGCCAGTGCGGCGAGCGACCGCACCGCGGCGATCTTCATGGCGTCGTTGATCGAGGAGGCGCGCACGTCGAGCGCGCCGCGGAAGATGTAGGGGAAGCCGAGTACGTTGTTGACCTGATTCGGGTAGTCCGACCGGCCGGTCGCCATGATCGCGTCGCTGCGGATAGCGGCGACCTCTTCCGGCGTAATTTCCGGATCCGGATTGGCCATTGCGAAGATGATGGGGTTGGCGGCCATCGAGCGGATCATAGCGGCCGTAAACGCGCCCTTCTGGGAGAGCCCCAACACGACGTCAGCGCCCTCCATCGCTTCGGCGAGCGTGCGCCGGTCGGTCTTTACCGCGTGGGCCGATTTCCACTGGTTCATGCCTTCCGACCGGCCCTGGTAGATCGCGCCCTTGGTGTCGCAAAGCGTGACGTTCTCCGGATTGAAGCCCATGGCCTTGATAAGCTCGATGCAGGCGATCGCCGCCGCGCCCGCGCCGTTGCAGACGAGCCGCGTGCTCTTGAAATCGCGCCCGGTGAGCTCGAGCGCATTGATCAGCCCGGCCGCGGCGATGATCGCCGTGCCATGCTGGTCGTCGTGGAAGACCGGAATGTCCATGAGCTCGCGCAGGCGTTGCTCGATGATGAAGCAGTCCGGCGCCTTGATATCCTCGAGGTTGATTCCGCCGAAGGAAGGCCCGAGGTAGCGGACGCTGTTGATGAATTCATCGACGTTCTCGGTGTCGACTTCGAGGTCGATGGAATCGACATCGGCGAACCGCTTGAAGAGGACGGACTTGCCTTCCATGACCGGCTTGGCCGCGAGTGCGCCGAGGTTGCCGAGGCCGAGGATTGCCGTGCCGTTGGTGATGACGGCCACCATGTTGCCGCGAGTCGTGTAATCGTAGGCCGTGGCCGGATCGGCGGCGATCGCCTTGACGGGAACCGCGACGCCCGGTGAATAGGCGAGCGAGAGATCGCGTTGCGTCGCCATCGGCTTCGTCGGCGCGATTTCGAGCTTGCCCGGTCGGCCCTGGGCGTGGAAATCGAGCGCTTCCTGTTCGGTGACGGATGTCCTGATGCGGTCGGCCTTGTCTGATGCGGGCATGTTCCCTCGAACCTAGCTGTGGGCGGCCGTTGTTCCGGCCGACCTTTGTTATTGTCTTTGCAGAGCGGAGGCCGTTACTGTTGCACGTCTCTTTTTCGAAGAAAACCGTTCGCCCGTGACAATCAACAGAGCCCCCTCGACCGAGGTCCTGAATGCTGCCGAGCTTGTCTCGGAGGAGAGCCGTGCGTCGGCGACGCCGATGATGGAGCAGTATATCGAGATCAAGGCGAACAATCCCGATTCGCTGCTTTTCTACCGCATGGGCGATTTCTACGAGCTCTTCTTCGAAGACGCGGTGGACGCCTCGCGGGCGCTCGGGATCACGCTAACGAAGCGTGGCCAGCACATGGGCCAGGAGATCCCCATGTGTGGCGTGCCGGTGCATGCCGCGGACGACTACCTGCAGAAACTGATCTCTCTCGGCTTCCGGGTCGCAGTCTGCGAACAGGTCGAGGATCCGGCCGAAGCCAAGAAGCGGGGGGCGAAGTCGGTCGTCCGCCGCGACGTCGTCCGCCTCGTCACGCCGGGCACGCTGACCGAAGAGAAACTGCTCTCGCCGTCCGAATCGAACTACCTGATGGCGCTTTCCCGCATCCGCGGCGGTGCGTCGCCGCAACTGGCCTTGGCCTGGATCGACATATCGACCGGCGTTTTCCAGCTCGCAGAGACGGAGGAGGCGCGTCTGCTCGCCGACATCCTCCGGATCGAGCCGCGCGAACTGATCGTGCCCGACGGCATCTTTTTCGATCCCGAGTTGAAGCCCGTTTTCGACGTGCTCGGCCGGGTGGCCGTGCCGCAGCCGTCGGTGCTCTTCGACAGTGCGACCGCCGAAAACCGGCTGGCGCGCTTCTTCGGCGTCGGCACGCTCGACGGCTTTGGTTCCTTCACGCGCGCCGAGCTGGCGGCGGCCGCCGCCGCCGTCGCCTATGTCGAGAAGACGCAGATTGCGGAACGGCCGCCGCTCGGATTGCCTGAGCGCCAGAGCGCCGCCTCGACTCTCTTCATCGATCCTGCGACTCGCGCCAACCTGGAACTCGTGAAAACGCTTTCCGGTGACCGCAACGGTTCGTTGCTGAAGGCGATCGACCGGACTGTCACCGGCGGCGGTGCCCGTCTGCTCGCCGAGCGGTTGATGTCTCCGCTCACTGATCCGCAGCAGATCACCGAGCGACAGGACTCGATTGCTTTTCTGCTCGCTGAGGCGACCCTCGCCGATCGCCTGCGCGATGCCTTGAAGCGCGTGCCGGACATGCCTCGCGCGCTCTCCCGTCTGGCTCTCGATCGTGGCGGTCCACGCGATCTCGGCGCAATCCGTCATGGACTTGCGGTCGCTCGTGATGTCGCAAGCCTTCTTTCGAAACAGGACCTGCCGGCGGAGCTCGAAGGAGCCTACGAGAGCCTCGTTCTTCTACCGGCGCCGCTGGAAGATCTGCTTGCGGCAATGCTTTCCGACGACCTGCCGCTGCTGAAACGCGATGGCGGCTTCCTGCGCGAGGGAGCGATTGCCGACCTCGACGAGGTCCGGGCGTTGCGTGACCAGTCGCGCAGGGTGATCGCCGGGCTGCAGCTCCAGTACGCCGAGGAGACCGGCATCAGGTCGCTGAAGATCAAGCACAACAATGTGCTCGGCTACTTCATCGAGGTCTCCGCCGGCAATGCCGGCGCCATGACCGACAGCGACGCGGCGCGGTCGCGCTTCATCCATCGGCAGACGATGGCGAGT
>DATGWU010000211.1:0-1979 GCA_035299345.1 Rhizobium sp. | reverse complement strand
AGCGCCTGGTCGGCGTTGAGGCGCGGGTCGCAATGCGTGTGGTAGCGGTCGCCGAGATCCGTGCCGGTGAGAGCGCGGGCGCCGCCCGTGCATTCCGTCACATCCTTGCCGGTCATCTCGATATGGATGCCGCCCGGATGCGAACCTTCGGCACGATGGATCTGGAAGAAGCTCTCGACCTCCGCCAGCACACGCTCGAATGGGCGGGTCTTGTAGTTGTTGAGCGTGATCGTGTTGCCGTGCATCGGGTCACACGACCAGACGACCTTGCGACCCTCCCGCTCGACGGCACGGATGAGGCGCGGCAGATGTTCCGCGACCTTGTCGTGGCCGAAGCGGCAGATCAACGTCAGACGGCCCGCCTCGTTCTGCGGGTTCAGGATGTCGATCAGATTCAGGAGATCGTCGGCCTGCAGCGACGGACCGCACTTGAGCCCGATCGGGTTCTTGATGCCGCGGCAGTATTCGACATGGGCATGGTCCGCCTGGCGGGTACGGTCGCCGATCCAGATCATGTGGCCGGAGGTGGCGTACCAGTCGCCGGAGGTCGAATCCACGCGGGTCAGCGCCTCTTCATAGCCGAGAAGCAGGGCTTCGTGACTGGTAAAGAAGTCCGTCTCGCGCAGGCTCGGATTGTTCTCGGATGAGATGCCGACGGCCTTCATGAAGTCCATCGTCTCGGAGATGCGGTCGGCAAGCTTGCGGTAACGCTCCGCCTGCGGGCTGTCCTTGACGAAGCCGAGCATCCACTGATGCACGTTCTCGAGGTTGGCGTAACCACCCATCGCGAAGGCGCGCAGCAGGTTCAGCGTCGCCGCCGACTGCCGGTACGCCATAATCTGGCGCTCCGGATTGGGAATACGGGACTCGCTGGTGAATTCGATGCCGTTGATGATGTCGCCGCGGTAGCTCGGCAGCTCGATATCGCCTTGCTTCTCGAAGTCCGAGGAGCGCGGCTTGGCGAACTGGCCCGCGATGCGGCCAACCTTGACCACCGGCAGCTGGGCGCCGAAGGTCAGGACGACGGCCATCTGCAGGAAGGCGCGGAAGAAGTCGCGGATCGTGTCGGCGCCGTGTTCGGCGAAGCTTTCGGCACAGTCGCCGCCCTGCAGCAGGAATCCATTGCCTTCCGCCACGTTGGCGAGCGCCTTCTTCAGGCGGCGAGCCTCCCCGGCAAAGACGAGCGGCGGATACTTGGCAAGACGAGCTTCCGCATCGGCAAGTGCTGCCGCATCCGGATAGGCCGGAACCTGCTTGATCGGCTTCTGCCTCCAGCTGTTCGGGGTCCAATTCTGTGCCATGATCGTAACCTAACCTGTTCACGCAGTGCGACGGCCTCCTGCCGTCGATTGGGCGGCTTATAAACTCTTATCGCCGACTTGGAAAGCCGAACTTGGGGCGAAGCCGCGCCTCGCCCTTCACACTGGCGAGACCGCAGGCTGCACCCTTCGACCGCGACCTGCCCGGCTCCCCCGGAGCGGCACACCGCAGCGGCGCCTCCCGAAAAACTTACATTGACGTAAACGTTAATATCGAGGCATATCGGTGGCCGCGTTGCGCCGAACGGGAGGAGCCAATGTCGAGCGATGCCGCAGTGATCGGGAAGGACATTACATTTGAGGCCAATGACGGCTTTCCGCTGAAAGGAACGCTCTTCGCCGGCACCGGCGAAGGTCCCCTCGCCCTCATCTCGTCCGCCGCGGCCGTCCCGCGCGGTTTTTACAGTCGTTTCGCGACCTATCTCGTGCAGGACCGCGGCTTCCGCGCCGTTCTCACCTACGACTATCGCGGCGTGGCGGCATCGAGACCGCCCTCCGGCTGGAAGCGCGCGCCGCTGATGGCGGATTGGGCCGAAAAGGACATGCCCGCCGCCGTCGATGCGCTCGATGCGGTCGCACCCGGCCACCCGATGGTCGGCGTCGGCCAGTCCTTCGGCGGGCAGGCGATCGGCCTGTGCGGCCGGCACCAGCGCTTCCTGC
>DATGWU010000210.1:0-3305 GCA_035299345.1 Rhizobium sp. | reverse complement strand
ATGCGGCTCGTGCCGGTCAGCCGCGAGGCGCTGTGGACGACAATCTCGTCCCCGGCCTGCAGGCCGCCCGTGATCTGGACCGTCCCGTCGAGATCCGTGACGCCGACCTGGACAGGCGTGAAATGGATCTTTCCGTAATCGACCTTCCAGACACCGGTCCTGCCATCGACATTCTGGAGCGCGGCATTGGGAACGACCGGCCCCGGGGACGTTTCCGGCAGGGCAATCGTCACCTCGGCCAGTTCGCCGATCGGCGGAAGCGGGTCGGGAAGCGCGTCGAATTCGACCTTGGCCAGATTCTCCTCGGTCACCGCGTCTGCGAGCACCTCGACGCGGGAGACTCGCCCCGCAATGCTCTCTCCGCCATGAGACCGCAGGGCAACTTGCGCCGAAAGTCCCTTGCGCAGGCCCATGGCTGCAATCTGGTCGAACCGGGCGTTAATCCAGAGTTTTTCCGGGTCGATCATTTCGATGACGGCTTGGCCGGCAACCATGGTCGTTCCCGATTCGGCGTTGCGGGCGACGACGACACCGTCGACCGGGGCGAGAAGGACCAGTGTGTCGCGTTGCTTCAGGAGGCCGTCGCGGTCGGCGCGATTGCGTCGCAAGTCCTGCTGTGCGGCAACGAGATTCGACTGTGCGGCCGAGAGCGCGGCGAGTGCGACCTGGCTTTCCTGTTTTCTTGTCTCCACCGCGGCCTTGCTGACCGTCTGGCTCTTCCAGAGTGCGTCGTAGCGCGCCGCCTGCATGTCCGCGTAGTCCTTGCGGGCAAGCGCGTCTTCGACCTGTGCTTCTGCTGCTTTTATCGACGCTTCTGCTCGACTGATCGCCGCGTTGAGGGATGCGATCCGATCGTTCAGATCCACCGGATCCATTTCGGCGAGAACCTGGCCGGCGTGCACCGTATCGCCGACGTCGACATGCACCTTGCCGACGCGGGCGGCAATGGTCGGACCGATCTTGTATGAAAAGCGTGCCTCGACCGTGCCGATTCCGAAGAGTGCGGGCGCGATCGAACGATTTTCGACGGTACCCGTCCTCACGGCGACCGGCGCCAGCGGGCCTGATCGGAGGACCACGTAGCCAAATAGCGCAACGACCGGGATCGCGACGGCGAGGAGCATCAAGCTGCGACGTTGAACGGAGGGGAGTTTCATTGAGTCACCTCCGTCCAGGCCCTTGCCGGGGATGCTTTCTGTGTGGAGACGTCGATCATTTGCTCACCTCGATTGCACGCCTGTAGAGCGCAAAGACGCCCGGAGCACTCTCACGGATGAGCTCTACGTCACCGGCAAGCAGCGACTGCATGACGAGCCCTTGAATCGTGCCGATGAAGAGGGTGGCTGCGGCTTTCTCGTTCAGCGTTTCCGGCAGTTCACCGCGTTTCTTTCCTTCGGCGAGCAGACGGCGGAGGCGCTCGCCGTACCGCTGGATGAGCGTCTGCGCCATGCGCTTCGCCATCGTCTGTTCGCCGCGCTGCAGTTCTCCGAAGAGCATCCGCGGGACGCCCGGATGGTCCGAGACAAATTCGACGTGCGTGACGAACGCCGCCTCGAGTGCGGCAAGGGGGGAGGATGCAGCCGACGTCGCCTTGTCTATACGGGCGAGCAAACGTTCGGATACCCACTCCATTACGGCCTCGAGAATGGCGTCCTTGGACGGAAAGTGCCTGAACAGGGCGCCCTGCGTCACGCCCATCCGCTTGGCGATCGCGCCCGTTGTGATGTCGCTCGGATTTTGCTCCGAGGCGAGTTCGATGACGGTTTCGACCGTCACCTCGCGTCGCTCCTCGGCGGAGAGATAGGTTGGGCGGGTGGCCATGCTCGACTCCAAAGATAGTAATTGATTACTATCTAATCTCTCGGGTTGGGCGATGCAAGGGTTAAAGCCGAGTTCCGTTTGAAATCTTGTCAGGAGCTGCCGGTTGACGTCGTCACCGGGAGAGGGGCGGGAGGCGCTATCGTCGTCCGAGCGAGAGTCGCGGCGACAGCGCGACAACCCGCTCATCGTTCTCGCCGACGTCGCTGAGGGCGCGCAAGGCAAGGCCGGCCGCTCTGCGGCCGATCTCCCGGCGCGGCGAGTAGGAGGTCGCGATTGCCGCGGGCAGGGCATCGGTCAACTCCAGGCCGTTGAAGCCGGCCAGCAGGATAGTCTCCGGCACGGAAATGCCGCGCTCGATGCAGGCGAAGAGGCCGCCCGCTGCCATGTCGTCGTTCGAATAGTAGATGCAGTCGAGGTCCCCCGCCTCGGCGAGCAGCGCCATCGTCAGCCGCTTGCCCAGAACCGCAGAGGACACCTGGTCGCCCACTTTTTCCAGAGCAAATCGCAGCCCGGCCTCGGCCAGTGCGCGCTCGAACCCCGCCTTGCGGCGGCTGGCCCGCTGGTCCCGGTCGAGCCTGCTGCCGACATAGCCGAACGTTCGCCGCCCTTCCTCGATGAGTGCCCGCCCCATCTCCTCTCCCGCCGCAGTGTGCGAAAGGCCGACACAATAGTCGATCGGCGTGCCGTCGATATCCATGATCTGGATGACTGGAATGACGGCCTGCTTCAGAAGCTTGACGGTCTCCTCCGGCTGGTCGAGGCCCGTGACGATGATTGCCGCGGGCCGCCAGGAGAGCATGTTGCGGATGACGTCGCGTTCCTTGCCGGGGTCGTAGTCGGTCAGACCGAAGACGGCCTGCATGCCTGTCCCTTCCAGCGTCTCGCTGATGCCCGCGAGCACTTCCGGGAAGACGATGTTCGACATGCTGGGCACGACCACCCCGATGAGATTGGTTCGCCTCGAGGAAAGCGAAAGCGCCAGCCGGTTGCCGACATAGCCGACCCGTTCGGCCGCCTGCGTGACCCTGGTAATCGTTTCTTTCGAGACGTCGGCCGCGCCCCTGAGCGCCCGCGAGGCGGTCATCTTGGAAACGCCGGCCGCTGCGGCGACTTCTTCGAGAGTGGGTCTTCGCATACTGGATCCCTACCGGTCGTTCCTCCGACCCGCGCTGATGTGAAAGTCCCCGTGGGCAAAGCAAACCGAACCCGCGTTGACAAGAGCGACTTGGTCGCCCTAGGTTGGCGGTATCGATACCGGTACCGATAACGGTGCCTGCGGACGAGTGCAAGAGAGAGACCGCTGCGTGAGCGTAGCGTTCTCGCGATACGCAGTGAGAAGAGGAGGCGGGCCGACCGGACGAAGGTCCTTCGAGCCCGAGAGGAAGAACCGACAGCACGTTCGAGGGAGGGGAGCCGCAGATGCATGTTCTCGTGATCGGTGCCGCCGGGATGATCGGTCGCAAACTGGTCGAACGGCTTGCCGG
>DATGWU010000209.1:0-6130 GCA_035299345.1 Rhizobium sp. | reverse complement strand
CTGCGAACCCGGAGTGCCTGCACCGCCGGCGCCGAGGCCGAGGTCGGAGGCGCTGTTCGGAAGGTTCTTCTTCGAGGCGCAGCCGGCGAGGGCAAGCGTGAGGGCCAGCGCCACGATGGCGGGGTTGCGCGCGAGTTTCTGCATGCGGCTCGTGGCCGGAACGTAAGTGCGGCTCATCGCCGGTCTCTCCTTGAATGTCTTCGGTTAGGGTTGCCGGACTCTAACCGTTCTAGGTTAACCGGCATCGAACGAACATGGTTAACGGGGTCCTAAAACACCGCTGAAAGCCGCTGATTTGCAGCACTTTGCGGCAAGAAAGAGGCGCAATTGCGCCTCATTCGAGGAGAGGCGACCAGGCCGGGTCCGAGGCGTAGGACGGCGTCTGGATCATCTGCTCGTTGTAGCCGGTGAGATCGATCGAGTAGAGCTGCGGACCGCCGGCGCCGGCTGCCTGGCGGAAGAACATGATGACGCGGCCGTTCGGCGCCCAGGTCGGGCCCTCGTTGTGGAAGCCGGTCGTCAGGATGCGTTCGCCGGAACCGTCGGGCTTCATCACGCCGATCGAGAACTTGCCGCCCGACTGCTTGGTGAAGGCGATGAGGTCGCCGCGCGGCGACCAGACCGGCGTGGAATAGGAACCGTCGCCGAAGGAGATGCGGGTCTGGCCGGAGCCGTCGGCGCCCATGACGTAGAGCTGCTGGCGGCCGCCGCGGTCGCTTTCGAAGACGATCCGCCCACCGTCCGGGGAATAGGAGGGCGAGGTGTCGATCGCCGCGGTGTTGGTGAGCCGCGTCGTCGTGCGCGAGCGCAGGTCCATCGTGTAGATGTTGGCGTTGCCGTCCTGCTGCAGGCTCATGATGACCCGCTGGCCGTCGGGAGAGAAGCGCGGGCTGAAGGTCATGCCGGGGAAGTTGCCGACGACCTCGCGCTGCCCGGTTTCGAGCTGCAGGAGGTAGACGCGCGGCTGCTGGCCTTCGAAGGACATGTAGGTCACTTCCTGGCGGCTCGGTGAGAAGCGCGGCGTCAGCACGATGTCCTTGGTGTTGGTCAGCATGCGGACATTGGCGCCGTCCTGGTCCATGATCGCGAGCTGGCGCTTGCGGTCGGCCTTGGTGCCGCTTTCGGAGACGAAGACGACGCGGGTGTCGAAATAACCCTTCTCGCCGGTGATGCGCTCATAGATCGCGTCGGCGATGATGTGGGCGACACGGCGCCAGTTTTCCGGCTGGGTGTAGAACTGCTGGCCGGTCATCTGCTGGCCGGCGAAGGTGTCCCACAGGCGGAACTCGGCGCGAAGACGTCCGTCGCCTTCCTTGCTGATCCGGCCGACGACAAGCGCCTGGGCGTTGACGACCTTCCAGTCCTCGAAGCGCGGGGCCTGGTCGGGGTTGGAGACCTTCTCGATGAAGGCCTGGCGGTTGACCGGGGCGAACAGCCCCGAGCGTTTCAGGTCCGCCTCGATCACCTGGGATATCCGGGCGCCGATGTCGTCGCCCGACACGAAGTCGGTGACGGCGATCGGCAGGGGTTCGACATTGCCCTTGTTGATGTTGATCTCGACGAGCGCGTTCGCCGGCGTCGCGAAGGCGCCGGCAAGGCCGACGATCACCGCCAGATATCGAAGAAGATTGAGCTTCATCATTCGTTTCAGGCCTTTAGCTTTTTTACATCATTTCGCTGGGGTCGAAGTTCACGACGACCTCCGACCAGGCGTCATATTTGTCAGGTGGAAGGTTCGTGAAGGGTGCCGAGCGCAGGACCGCACGCCGCGCGCTCGCCATCATGACCTGCTGGGTGGAGGCTTCGCCGCCGCTGGCGGTGACCTCCGGATCTCCGACCAGGTTGCCGGCTTCGTCGAGCCGGAATCGGACCTGGATGACCATGCCCTCCATTCCGGCGAGGCCGGGAATGAACGACCAATTGTTCTGGATCACGCCCTTCAGGGCGTCCATCTCGCTCTGGCTGAGCTTCGAGCCGCCAGTGGTCTTCTTGCCGCCGAACGCCGCCTTGTCCTGGGAGGCCTTGGCGCCGCCGGCCGTCGGATCGTTCTTGTTGAGAAGCGCTGCGATCTCGTCGGCGTTGAAGTCGCTTTCCTTCGACGACTTGGACTTTGCCGATTCCTGGTTTTTGTCGGCCTTCTTCTTGTCCGGGCTTTTCGCCGTCTGGGTCTCGGCCGGCTTCTTCTCGGCGGGCTTTTCTGCGGGCTTCGGCTTTTCCGGTTTCGGCTTGGCGGCCGGCAGGGGCACGCTTTCCGGCAGCGGGATTTCCTCGGCCGCCGTTTCCTCGGGCTTGGCTTCCGGCTTCGCCTCGGGCGCCGGCTCGGGCTTCGTCTCGCTCGGCGGCTCGGCCTTGGCGACTTCGGTCGAAGGGTTGGTCGCCGTGTCTTCCTTGATGATGTCCTGGACGTCGTTGGTCACGTCGTCCTGCTTCGGCTGGACTTTCTCGACCTTTTCCGGCGCGGCGGAGGATTCGGCGTTGTTCGGCTTGGCGTTCGGGGTCGGCACCGATTTCAGGTCGACCTTGTTGTCGCCGAGGTTTTCGGCGTTCTCGACCGAGGCCGGTTTCTGCGTCGGAACGGGCGCGGACTTCTCGGCGACGGGCGCCTTCTTGTCGCCCTGCTGGATCTGGGTGATCTCCTCGATCGGCACGATGTCGACCGGCAGCGCCTCGACGTCAGCGACGTCGAAGGACTGAGGCGCGCTGATGGTGACCAGCGCCATGACGAGCGCCAGCACATGCAGGACGGCCGATGTGATGAGACTGCCTTTCATAGCGTCCGATCACTTTTCCTGTTCTTGCAGCGTCACGAGGCCGATGTTCTTGTAACCGGCCGCGGAAATGCGAGCCATCACCTTCATCACGGTGCCGTAGGCGGCGGTGGTGTCGCCGCGCACGTAGATGCGTTCGTTGTAGCCGGTGGTGGCGATTGCCTGCAGCTTGGCGACGACCTCGTCGATGGCGATCGGGGTCTCCTGCAGATACACCTCTCCGGCCGGATTGACCGAGATGGTGATCGGCTGGGTGTCGGCGTTCATCGCCTTCGCCTGCGTTTCCGGCAGGTCGATCGGCACGCCCACCGTCATCATCGGCGCGGCCACCATGAAGATGATCAGCAGCACGAGCATGACGTCGACGAGCGGCGTCACGTTGATGTCGCTCATCGGCTTTTTCTTGCCGCCGCCACGACGCGAGCCGCGGCGACCGCCGCCACCGCCATTCGATCCAACAGACATTGCCATCGGTCAGTCTCCGTAACCGGCCGCCCTTACTGGGCGGCCTGACGCGGTTGCAGCTTCTCGTCGATCTGGCGCGAGAGGATGGCCGAGAATTCGTCGGCGAACCCTTCCATGCGAGCCGTCAGCTTGCCGGCGTCGCCGGAGAAGCGGTTGTAGGCGATAACCGCGGGAATAGCGGCGACGAGGCCGATCGCGGTCGCGAGCAGCGCTTCTGCGATACCCGGGGCGACGACAGCGAGATTGGTCGACTTCGATCCGGCGATCGCCTGGAAGGAGGTCATGATCCCGACGACGGTACCGAAGAGGCCGACGAAGGGTGCTGCCGAGCCGATGGTTGCGAGCGAGCCGAGGCGAGCCTCCAGCTGTTCGGATTCGCGCGCGAGCGTCACGTCCATCGCGCGGTCGATACGCATCTGCAGGCCGATCGGAGAACGCGCGCCGCGCTCGAAGCTCTTCTTCCATTCCCGCATGGCGGCGACGAAGATCGCGCCGAGGCCGGTATTGCTGCGCTCGGCAAGGGTCCGGTAGAGTTCCTCGAGCGACTGGCCCGACCAGAACACCTGTTCGAACTGGTCGAACTGCCGCCGGGCCCTCGTGTAGCTCATCGTCTTGTCGATGACGATCGCCCAGGTCCAGACCGAGGCGGAGAGCAGCCCCAGCATGACCAGTTTCACCACGAAGCCCGCCTGTATGAACAGACTCCAGAGGCTCACGTCCTGCGTCGCTGCCGCCAAATCAACTGCTTCCATCGCTTTGTAATCCCCGAAATCCAAACGCCCGGCACGAGACCGGGCGGTTCAAGATTGCTTGCCTATAAGGAGTCCGGTCGCCATCCGCTTCAAGCTCCCAGAACGCCTTGTTGCGTTCAATTTTGGTCAAACGAAGGCGTGCATCGCACAAATCTGCGTGCCGCCAGTAAGCTCCGATATGGTTAAGATATCGTTAGCGCGGCGCTTGTGCGCTCGATGTGAGGAACTGCGTCGCGAGCGTCTCCGGCAGGCGGCGTGGCCGTCCGAGCCGGTTGACGACGGCAATCGTCACCTTGGCCGCGATCAGCAGCTGCTCGCCGCGGCGGATCTCCTGCTCCAGCACCATCTTGGCGCCGCCCGCCTTCACCGTCGTCGTCGAAATCTCCAGCACGTCGTCCATGCGCGCAGGGCTCTTGAAGTCGATTTCCATCCGGTGGACGACGAAAACGAGGCCCTCGTCGTCGATGCCGAGCAGCGCGCTCTGCTCCACGCCGAGGCAGCGCAGATAGTCGGTGCGGCCGCGTTCCAGGAAGTGCAGGTAGCGGGCGTGGTAGATGAGACCGGAGAAGTCGGTGTCTTCGTAATAGACCCGCTGGAGCAGGCGATGGCCGTTTTCGACGAGTTCGCCGCATATGGAAATCGCTTTGTTCGTCAAATGCTTATCCTTTTACACTCTCAATAGTTCAGGGTTTTGTGGAGCCTGACCGGCGGCATTGTAGTTCTGTCACAAATGGGCATTATCAGAATTCGAGCTCAACCGGCACAGGAGTCGATACCATGCGAATAGCAGTGATGGGCGGTGATGGTTTTGTCGGCTGGCCGACGTCCTTGCATCTTTCCGATGCCGGCCATGATGTCCACATCCTCGACAATCTCTCCCGCCGCTGGATCGACACCGAACTCGGCGTGCAGTCGCTGACGCCGATGGATTCCATACAGGAGCGCACCCGCGTCTGGCATGCCGAAACCGGGCGCCGCATTCATTTCCACCTCATCGATCTCGCCCGCGACTACGAGCTCCTGAAGAACTGGCTGGCCGAATACCGGCCCGACGCCATCATCCATTTCGCCGAGCAGCGGGCGGCGCCTTACTCGATGAAGAGCGACCGCCACAAGAACTACACCGTCAACAACAACATCAACGCGACTCACAATCTGCTGAATGCGCTGGTCGAGCTCAATCTCGACGCCCATCTCGTGCATCTCGGTACCATGGGTGTCTACGGCTATTCGACGGTCGGCGCCGCAATTCCCGAGGGCTATCTGCCGGTCGGCGTCGAGACGACTTCCGGCGAGACGGTGGCGCAGGAAATCCTCTATCCCGCCAATCCCGGCTCGATCTACCACATGACCAAGTGTCTGGATCAGCTTCTCTTCCAGTTCTACGCCAAGAACGACGGCCTCAGGATCACCGATCTCCATCAGGGCATCGTCTGGGGCACGCACACCGAGCAGACCCGCCGCCATCCGCAGCTCGTTAACCGCTTCGACTATGACGGCGACTACGGCACCGTGCTCAACCGCTTCCTGATCCAGGCGGCGATCGGCTATCCGCTGACGGTGCACGGCACCGGCGGGCAGACGCGTGCCTTCATCCACATCCAGGATTCGGTGCGCTGCATCGAGATCGCGCTGAAAAATCCGCCGGTGCGCGGATCGCGGGTCGAGATCTTCAACCAGATGACCGAGACGCACCGGGTGCGCGACCTCGCCGAGATGATCGCCGGCATGACCGGTTCGGAGATCGCCTGGCTCCCCAATCCGCGCAAGGAGGCGCCGGAGAACGACCTCGTCGTCAAGAACGACAAGTTCCTCGGCCTTGGTCTTCAACCGACGACGCTTCAGGGCGGGCTGCTCGACGAGATCGTCGAGGTGGCGAAGAAGTTCGCCTACCGCGTCGATCGTTCGCGCGTGCCGGCCGTCTCGGCCTGGACGAAGGACATCGCGAAGACGATCAACCGCGATCCCGAAGGCAAGAAGCTGAAGTCCGTCTCATGATGATGGGCAGCGAAACCGTGCGGGGCATCCGCTCCGCAACGGCGGCCCGCTCGCGGGAAGCCTATGTCACGCTCGTGACCAATGCCGACTACGCCATGGGGGCGGTGGCGCTCGCCCGTTCGATCCGCCTTTCCGGCAGCCGGGCCG